>JBICIB010000246.1:0-5045 GCA_043101415.1 Planctomycetota bacterium JB042
GCGAGCGGGAGGTAGAGCGGGACGACCTCGACGTCGTGGCCCCGACGCCGGAGCGCCCGGGCGAGCGCGGTGTCGCGGAGGCACGACCCGCAGAGGAACGTCCCCGTCCCCGGGATGAGCTCGACGATCCGCATTCAGGCGTACCGCGCGCCGCGGTGTCGCTCGAGGAAGAACTCGGGGAGGAGGGAGTCGACCCGCAGCAGCCCCTCGCGGGAGAGGACGATCCGCTCGTCCTCGACGCGCAGGAGGCCCGCCGCCTCGTGGGCGGCGAGCGGAGCCGCGAAGCGGGCGGCGACGTCGACCCCGAACTTCTCGGCGAACGGCGCGCTCTCGAGGACGCCGAGCTTCAGCTGCAGGACGAACTCGCGGATCAGACGCTCCTCGTCGGAGAGCGGCAGCGCGCGGAGGACCGGCAGGTCTCCCGCCTCGACCCGCTCGACGTACGGCTCGATGCGGTGCTCGTTCTGCGCGTGGATCCCGCCGAGGTGCGAGAACGAGGAGACGCCGAGCCCGAGGAGGTCGGCCCCGGTCCAGAGCGCGTCGCGGTAGAGGAACCGGACGTCGTCGTCGACCTTCGCCGTGTACGCGCTGCCGATCGAGTACCCCGCCCCCTCGAGCGCGCGGAACGCCTCGTCGGTCCAGCGCCGCTTCGTCTCCCAGTCGGCGACCGGCACGCCGCCGCCGTCGCCGGCGCGCGCGGAGAGCGTCGTGTTGTACGGCACCTCCATCTGGTAGATCGTCACGCTCTCCGGGCGGAGCGCGATCGTCTCCTCGACGCTCCTCTCCCACGTCGCGTCGGTCTCGCCGACCATCCCGGCGATCAGGTCGACGTTGATCTGGGGGAAGCCGAGGCGCCGGGCCGCTTCGTACGCGGCGTGGATCTCCTTCGCGCGGTGGGCCCGGTTGTTCCGCTCGAGGAGGTCGGGGGAGAAGCTCTCGACGCCGAGCGAGAGGCGCGTCACCCCGGCCCCGCGCAGCCACTCGAGCTTCGCCTCCTGCAGCGTCCCCGGCTCGCACTCGAACGTGACCTCCTCGGCCGCGTCGAACGAGAAGCGCGCGCGGAGGCCGTCGAACAGGGTCTCGAGCTGCGCGACCGACAGGTACGAGGGGGTGCCGCCCCCGAAGTAGACGAAACGCGGCGCGCGTCCCTCGAGGTACGGCCGCGCGGCCGCGGTCTCCGCCTCCGCGAGGACCGCCGCGAGGTACCGGCGGATCTCCTTCGCGTTCCGATCGGTGTAGACCTTGAAGTAGCAGAAGTCGCACCGCTGGCGGCAGAACGGGAGGTGGACGTAGACGCCGAGCGGCGTCCCCGGCGGCGGGCCGGCGAGGCGCTCCTCGAGGGCCGCGACGTGGCCGCCGGTCCAGAAGGAGAACGGCGGGTAGTTCGCGATGAAGTAGTTCCCGACCTCGGTGGTCGTGGTCGCGTCGTCGGACGTGGACATCGATCTCGCCCCCGTCAGCGGGAGGCCGCTCCGAAGCAGTAGAGGTTTCCGTCGTTGGCGCCGACCAGGAGCCGGCCGCCGGCGATCGCGGGGGAGGCGAGGATCGGTTTGCCGACGTCGTACGACCAGACCTCCTCGCCGTCCGCGAGGCGGACGATCCGGACCCGGCCGTCGCCGGCGGCGGACGCCACCCGGTCGCCGCACAGGACCGGGCCGGCGTCGACGTTCCGGCGGGCCCGGTGCGTCCATCGCTCCTCGCCGGTCGCGCGGTCGACGCAGTGCAGGCGCTTGTCCCGCCCCCCGAACAGGACGACGTCGTCCCCGATCGCCGGCGGAGAGAAGAACGCCTGCGTCGGGTGGGCGTGCCGCCAGACGACCTCGCCGGTCTCGAGCGACAGCCGGACGAACTCGTTGCCGTAGTGGCCGAAGTAGGCGTCCCCGCCGTCGAGGCCGGCCGACGCCGCGATGTGGCACGCGTCGCCCATCGGGATCTTCTTCCACGCCTCGCCGGTCTCGCCGTCGACGACGTGGAGGTTCGTGTCGCAGCCGCCGATGACGATCCTCCCGTCGGCGACGGAGGGAGAGCCGTTGATCCGGTCCTCGGTGGCGTAGGTCCAGACCGTCTCCCCGGTCTCCCCGTCGAAGCAGTAGAGGGTCGCGTCGTACGACCCGACGACGATCCGGAGGCGGCCGTCCTCGCCCTCGAGGCGGTTGGCGCTCCCGAGGATCTGCGCCCCGGTCTCGCGCTTCCAGGCGAGCCGGCCCGTCGCGGCGTCGACCGCGTAGAAGAGGCCGTCGGACGAGCCGACGTAGACGCGGCCGGCGGCGACCAGCGGCGGGGCCTCGATCATGTCCCCCGTCTCGAACGCCCAGCGCTCCTCGCCGCCCTCGAGACGGACCGCGTGGAGCTTCGCGTCGTCGGCGCCGAAGTAGACCGTGCCGTCGGCGACGACCGGGGAGGACGCGATCGCCGACCCGACCTCGAACGTCCAGAGGAGCTCCGGCGCGTCGGGGAGCGAGCCGGCGGCGCGCGCGGTCTGGGCGGGGTCGCCGCGGTGGAGCGGCCACGCGTCGCCGGCGTCCTCGGCCCGCGCCGACGCGGCGATCGCGAGGAGGAGCGGGAACGCGAGGCGTGCGAGCGGTCGGTTCATCGGTCGTCCTCCGCGGCCGCGGCGTCCGAGACGGCGACGAGGTGGTGCCGGGTCCGGAAGTAGAGGCGTCCGTCGGCGATCGCGGGCGTCGCGAGGCACGTCTCGCCGAGCGCGTTCTCCGACTCGAGCTCGAACCGGGCGCCGGCGCGGACCACGAAGACCGCGCCGCTCTCCCCGGTCACGTAGACGTGGCCGGACGACGCGACGGGCGAGGCCGAGAAGCCGGTGTCCCCGGTGCCGAGCCGCTCGCGGTAGAACGACTCGCCGGTCTCGCTGTCGAAGCAGGAGAGGACGCCGCCGTCGGTGCACGTGTAGAGGAGCCCGCCGTAGACCAGGGGCGTCTGCATGTAGTTGCCGCGGCGCGGGAGGTTCCAGACCACGGCCGGGTCGTCGTCGTCGTCCGGGTCGACGTCCCCGGACGCGTCGACGCGGATCGCCCGGAGCGGCCGCGCCGGGCCGTGAGAGCTGGTGAGGTAGACGACGTCCCGGAAGACCAGCGGCGTCGGGACCGGCACGTCCCCGCCGCCGACGATCCGCCAGAGCGCCTCGCCGGTATCCAGGTCGTAGCCGCCGAGCTCGCGGTAGCCGTTGACGATCACCTGCGGCCGCCCGCGGACGGAGGTGTCGCAGACGGTGGGGGAGCCCCAGGTCGACTCGTCCTTGCGCGGCGTCCGCCAGAGCTCCCGCCCGTCGTCGAGCGCGTACGCGGCGAGGAACGACTCCCCCTCGTGGTCGCACTGGACCAGCACGCGGTCCTCGAACAGCACCGGCGAGCTGGCGTACCCCCACTGGTAGCCGTCCCGGTCGGGGAACCGCGGGGCGCCGACGTTCAGGACGCCGAGGTCGACGGACCAGCGCGGCTCGCCGTCGAGCCCGAAGCAGTGGAGCCCCTCCGAGCCGAACGAGACGACGACGCTTTGGTCGTCGCAGGCGGGCGTCGAGTTCGCGTGCGTCGCCTTCGGATGGCGCTTGATCTTCGGCACGCCGACGGCGGCGACGCGCCTCCAGACGACCGCGCCGGACGCCGCGTCGAGGCACCAGAGCTCGAACGAGTGCTCCCCCTCGTCCTCGACCGACTCGCCGGCGCCGTAGCCGGGGGAGCCGTAGAGGCTCGAGAGCTCGGACTCGGCGGCGGTCCGGACCGCGGTGGCGACGTAGACGCGCCCGCCGCGGACGATCGGACTGGCGTGGGCGAGTCCCGCGATCGGCGTCCGCCACGCGACGTTCGCGCCGGACGGGACGTCGAACGACGCGGGCGTCCTCGCCCCCTCGGCGACGCCGGAGGCGCGCGGCCCGCGGAACTGGGGCCAGTCGCCGGCCGCCGCGGGACCGGCGGCGAGCGCCGTCAGGACGAACGGGAGGAGTCGGGCGAGGGCGCGCATGCCTCCAGTCTACTCCCCGTCCGAGAGCGCGGACCGATACAGCCGTTCGAGGTCCGCGGCCGCCACGGGCCGCGGGTTGAAGCCGGCCGTCCACTGCGCCGACGCCTCGATCGCGAGCGCGGGGACGGCGGCCTCGGTCACCCCGACCGCGGCGATCCCGCCGCCGAGACCGGCGCGCGAGAGGTGCTCGCGGAGCCGCTCGACGAGCGCGTCGGCGGACGGGGCGAGGCCGGCGGCGCGCGCGAGCGCGGCGTACCGTTCCGCCACCTCCGGCGCCGCGGCGTTGAACCGCACGACGTGGGGGAGCATCGCGCCGACCGCGTGGCCGTGGGCGATCCGGTGGTGCGCCGTCAGCGGGTTCGCGAGCGCGTGGGCGGCGCCGAGCATCGAGTTCTCGATGGCGAGTCCGGCGAAGGTCGCCGCGAGCAGCATCGAGCCGCGCGCGTCGAGGTCGTCGGGCCGCTCGAGCACGATCGGGAACGCCCGGTCGGCGCGCGCGAACGCCTCGCGGGCCCAGAGCGACGAGATCGGGGTGCCGACCCGGGTGACGAAGCTCTCGACCGCGTGGGTGATCGTGTCGAGCCCCGTGCATGCCGTGACGCGGGCCGGCTGCGTCCGGGTCAGCTCGGGGTCGAGCAGCGCGATCCGCGGCGCCGCGCTCGGGTCGCCGCACGCCATCTTCTGGTGGTCGGACGCCCGCTCGATCAGCGCGAACGACTGGACCTCGGTCCCCGTGCCCGCCGTCGTCGGCACCGCGACGAGCGGCAGGAGCGGCGTCCTCGCCGTGTGGTGGCCCCGGTAGTCCTCCATCGCGCCGCCGTTCACGAGGAGGAAGTCGGCTCCCTTCGCGGCGTCGATCGGGCTGCCGCCGCCGAGGCCGACGAACAGGTCGGGCGCGGCGTCGCGCGCCGCGGCCGCCACGCGCTCGACGGTCCGGGTGTCCGGGTTCTCGTCGACGTCGAGGCAGAGGGCGACCGCGAGTCCCGCCGCCGCGAGCGCCGCCTCCGCCCGCTCGACGTGGCCGGCCTCGGCGTTGCCGGCGTCGCTCACGAGGAGGACGCGCGAGGCGC
>JBICIB010000247.1:0-12596 GCA_043101415.1 Planctomycetota bacterium JB042
GGTTCGTCCCCTCGTAGATCTGGAGGATCTTCGCGTCGCGGTAGTACTTCGCGATCGGGTAGTCCTCCATGAAGCCGTACCCGCCGAACACCTGCACCGCGTCGGTCGCGACCTTCACCGCGGTGTCCGTGGCGAAGCACTTCGCCATCGCCGCCCGCTTGGTGAGGTTCGACTCGCCGCGGTCGGCCGCCGCCGCCGACGCGTAGACCAGCCAGCGCGCCGCCTCGGTCTGCATCGCCATGTCCGCGAGGAGCTGCTGGACCATCTGGAACGACGCGATCGTCGCCCCGAACTGGCGGCGGCGGTTCGCGTAGACGAGCGCCAGGTCGAGCGCCCCCTGCGCCGCGCCGACCGCCTGCGCCGCGACGCCCGGCCGCGCGAGGTCGAGCGTCATCATCGAGTGCTTGAACCCGAGCCCGGGCTTGCCGCCGAGGAGGTTCTCCTCGGGGACCTTCACGCCGTCGAAGTGGGTCTCGACGACGGGGACGCAGCGGATCCCCATCTTGTCCTCGACCTTGCCGATCGTGAAGTTGTCCCACCCCTTCTCGACCAGGAACGCCGAGATGCGCCGCGACTTCGAGGTTGGGTCGGTCACCGCGAAGACCGTGTAGAGGTCCGCGACGCCGCCGTTGGTGGTCCACTTCTTCTCGCCCTTGATCGTCCAGGCGTCCCCGTCCTTCTCGGCCCGGCAGCGGAGCCCGCCGGCGTCCGAGCCCGCGAACTTCTCGGAGAGGCAGAACGCGGTCAGCATCTCGCCGCGCGCGATCTTGGGGAGGTACTTCTTCTTCTGCTCCTCGGTCCCGCCGACGATCAGCGGGAACGAGCCGAGCGCGTTGACGGCGAACGCGACGCCGTACCCCGAGTCGGCCTTCGCCAGCTCCTCGACGACGAGGCAGAGCCCGAGGACCGAGCTGTTCTCTCCGCCGTACTCGTCGGGGACGAAGACGCCGAGGAGCCCCTCCTGGGCCACGATCTTCGTCGCCTCGTGGTTGTACTCCTGCAGGCGGTCGTACTTCTGCGCCAGCGGACGCACGTACTTGTCCGCGATCTCCCGCGCCTTCTTCTGCCACCGGAGCGCCGTCTCGGGGATCTCGAGGGTCATTCGTCTTCCTTTGGTTCAACCCGACTCGTCGAGGGGAGGAGAATCCGGAGAGCCTACCAGATCGACGACGAGCCGCCGAGGGTCAGCGGGTGTACCCGAGCGCCCGGAGTTCGGCCTCGACGTCGGCGTTCGGCGGTCGTCCGACCGGCCGCTCCGCGCGGAACCGCAGCCGGTCGAGCGTCTCGGCGAGGCGCCGCCGGAGGTCCGCCAGCCGGACCGGGTCGCGCGGCGCGAGGTCGTGCCGTTCCCCCTCGTCCTCGCGGAGGTCGAACAGCCGCCACGCGGCCGACGCGGGGAACCGGACCGCGTCGCCGGTCTCGGCGTGGATCACCTTGAATCGCCCGGACCGGAGCGCGGTCGCCCGCGCGTCGGCGCGGTCGAGCGAGAAGAGCCACGGCGTCCCCGACCCGGCCGGCGCGCCTGCCCCGTCGAGGAGAGCCGGCCGCGCGACCCCGGTCGCGCCCGCGAGCGGCGGGAGCCCCATCCGGTCGAGGAGCGTCGGCGCCAGGTCGACGAGGTGGAGCGGCTCGGTCTCGGCGCGGCCTCGTTCCGCGCCCGGCAGCCGGACGAGGAGCGGGATCCGGAGCTGCTCCTCGAACAGCGTCAGCGCGTGCTGCAGCCCGCCGTGCTCGAGGAACTCCTCGCCGTGGTCGCTCGTCACGACCACCACCGCGTCGTCGAGCCGCCCTCCCCGGTCGAGCCGGTCGAGGAACGCCTCGAGGCGCGCGTCGACCGCCCGGATCGACGCGTCGTACAGGTCGACGAGGTGCCGGACGTCCGCCGGGGACGGCGCGTTCCCGGGCGCCCGCCAGTGGTCCGGCTTCAACGTCTCGTCGAGCCTCCCCCGCCACGGCGCCTCCGGCTCGCGGTCGAACGCGGCGAAGACGTCCGCCGGCGCCCGATAGCCGTGGATCGCGTAGGTGTGGACGAACGCGAACCACGGGCCGTCCGCGTCCCGCGCCTCGATCCACGCCGCGACGTCGTCGAGGTCCTGCGGGGACTCGAACTCCCGCCGCGCCGCGAGCCCCACCCCCTCCTCGAACGCGACCGGGTCGAGCTGGAAGAACCGGTCGAACCCGCCGGAGAACCCGAACGCCGTCGACACGTACCCGCCGCCGGTCCAGGCGGCGGTCGCGTACCCGGCCGCCGCGAGGTGCGCGGGGAGCGTGGCGAGGAGGCGCGCGTCGAGCCGGCGCCCGTCGTTCACCACCCCGTGCTCGACCGGCAGCCGCCCGGTCAGGAGCGACGCGTGCGAAGGGAGCGTGTGCGACGACGGCGCGAGGCAATGCTCGAACCGGACCGCCCCGCCGGCGAACCGGTCGAGGAACGGGCTCGTCGGCCGGGCGTAGCCGTAGCACGACAGGTGGTCGGCGCGGAGCGTGTCGAGGGAGATCAGGAGGAGGCTCGGCCGGGACGCCGCGGGCGGCGCGCGGACGATCGGCTGCGCGAGGAGGAACGGCGCGTCGCCGCGGTTCTCGATCGCGACCTCGACGGCGCGGCCGCCGCCGACCGCGTCGGGCCACGGCACGCGGACGTCCGTCCACCCCGGCGTCGCCTCGACCACCCCGGTCGCCGCCCGGCCGTCGACGAGGAGACGCCACCGCGCGGCGGCCGCTCCCTCGGTCGCGATCCCGAACGTCACCTCCCGCGGACGTTCCGCCGGCGTCACCTCGATCGCGTGGCGGGCCCGCGGTCCGAGCCGCACCGACACGCGCTCCTCCCCGTCGACGATCCGGCGTTCGACCCCGCCCTCGTCGACGGACGGACCGGCGGTGGGGTCGCGATCGACCGTCAGGACGGCGGGGACCGTCCCGAACCTCGCCCCGCGCAGCACGACCGCCAGCACGTCCGGCTCGGCGAGCGGATGGAGGGTCCACGTCAGCCACTCCCGCCCGCCGGCCGCGAGCGCCTCGTCCCGCCGCGCGACCAGGGCGCCGCGGACCGCGTCCCCGGCGAGGCGCCGCCGGATCGCCGCGGCCACCGACAGCTCCGGACCGCCGAACGCCGGCACCCGCCCCGCCTCGACGATCCGCGCCCGCGCCTCCGCGTCCTTCCGGACCGCGATCGGCAGCGCGAACAGCTCCGCCGCGTCGGTCGCCTCCGGCGGCACCGGACGCGGGGCGAGGCCGAGGGAGACCCGCAGCGGCACGTCCGCCGGCACCGGCACCAGGACCGCGCGCACGTCCTCGCTCACGTCGACGACCTCGGTCCCGGCGTCGAGCTCGAGGCTGAGGATCGGGGGCGCGACCGCGAGCGCCGGGTCGCGGAGGAGCCGGAGCGGGCCGGACGCGGGCGTCGTCGCGACGGGCGGCGCGGGGTCGGGGTCGGCGGCGGGGCCGGGGACGGGGGCGGGGGGAGGGTCGGGGAGCGTCGACGCCTCGACCGACGCCACTCCGGCGACGGGGGGCGCGGCGTCCGACGCGGGGCCCGGAGCCGGCCCGGCCCGGTCGTCGCGACACCCGACCAGGGCGACGGCCGCCCACGCGGCGACGGAGAGGGGGCGGCGGGCGCTCAGTGCTCCTCGAACTCCGCGTCGGGGACCTGTCGCGGCGTCTCGAGCCCCGTGAACACGATCCGTTGGGTCCCGCCGACCTGACCCCGCTCGGTCGACCACTTCACTCCGCCCGTCTCGGCCCACCCCTCCCAGGTGAACTCGAGCGGCGGCTGGTCCTCCGGCAGCGCAGACGGCTTCCACTCCCAGCCCCGGATCTCGCCGGTCCCGGGCGCGACGTGCAGGCGGTACAGATCGCCGTCGAGGATCGCCTCCACCCGCTCCGACACGACGCCATCCCGCTCGATCCTCGGTGCGAGCCGGAGCTCGACGTCCGGTTCCATCGCCCGCCACGGAAGGACGAGCCAGCGGATGTCGTTCAGTGCGTACCCGTACGCCCGGTTCACGACCGCGGCCCGGTCCTTCTCGGGGAGCCGCTCGCCGTTCTCGAACGCGACGCCGCTCTTCCCCCGCAGGTCGAGCAGCACCACGAGCGTACCCCGCGTCGTCTCCATCCCGAACCGGACCCGCTCCTCCTTCCGGTCCCAGAGGATGTCCCGCCGGCTCTTCGACACCACGCCGTCCCGGATGTCGTACCGGAACTTCAGGTAGCGGACCCCGTCGTACGCCTCCCGCCCGCCCATCCACTGCTGGGCGCGTTCGAGGAGGGCCACCGCCTCCGGCGCCTTCGGCGCGGCCGGGCGGCCGGCCGGCGATTCGGCGTCGTCGGCGGCGGCGAGGGCGGCGACGGACCACGCGGCGACGGCGAGGGAGATCATCATCGGCGGTCTCCGGTTGGGGTGACGTCGTTCTACCCGACCCCCCGCCCGATGGCCCCCCTCGCCACCTCGATCCCGGGAATTCCGAAAGTGAGCCCCGGAAATGCCCGATCTTCACGCTATCGAACCGTTTCCGGGCGGACCGTGGCTGGCACCAGGAGGGTCGCCGCGTTAGGATTCCCGCCCTACACACCCCGAACCGGACCCGACACGAGCGCCGACAAGGGCGCGGAGGATCACGAGTTATGGCCGAAGTCGCCGAACGCTGGGAGGACAACATCGCGGGAGCCTGGTACGTCGACAAGTCGTGCATCCTGTGCTCCCTCTGCGTCGACCTCGCCCCGAACAACTTCAAGGAGAGCGAGGCCGGAGACCACGACATGGTCTACAAGCAGCCGGAGAACGACGAGGAGAAGGCGCAGTGCGACGAGGCGAAGGAGCAGTGCCCCGTCGAGGCGATCGGTAGCGACGGCACCTGATCCCGTCGGATCGGGGCTCGGACGGGGCGGCCTCCGGCAACCGGGCGCCGCCCCGCCCCCGTCTCCTCCGCTCGTTTCCTCCCCTCGCGCCGCGACGTCACCGCCGCGCTCGGGTCAGTCCGCCGGACACCCCTCGAGCACCGCGACGGTCGCCGACATCCCGAGCCGATCCGCGCCGGCCTCGAGCATCGCGAGCGCGGCGGCGGTGTCGCGCATCCCGCCCGACGCCTTCACCTTCGCCCGGTCGCCGACCGCGGCCCGCATCAGGCGGACGTCCTCGACCGTCGCCCCGCCGCCGGCGAACCCGGTCGACGTCTTCACGAACGCGGCGCCGGCCGCGACCGACTCCTCGCACGCCCGTCGCTTCTCGTCGTCGGTCAGGAGGCACGTCTCGAGGATGACCTTCACCGGCACGCCCGGCGCCGCGGCGACGACGGCCGCGACGTCGGCCCGGACCCGCTCCCAGTCGCCGTCCTTCGCCCAGCCGACGTTCAGGACCATGTCGATCTCGGCCGCGCCGTCCTCGACGACCTGCGCCGCCTCGGCCGCCTTGATCTCGGTCTGGGCCGCGCCGAGCGGGAAACCGACGACCGCGGCGACCGGGACGCCGGACCCCTCGAGGAGCGCCGCCGCGTCGACGACGCGGGCGCCGTTCACGCAGACCGAGGCGACGCCGTACCGCTTCGCCTCCTCGCACAGCCGCTCGAGCGGCGCGCGGCTCGCGTCCGGCTTCAGGAGCGTGTGGTCGATCGTCCTCGCGAGCTCCGCTCGGTTCATCGCCGGGCCTTCCGCTTCCGCTTCTTCTTCCCCACGTCCTTCATGTGCCGGCCGACGTTCCGCTTCTCCTCGATCCGGTCGAGCTTCTCGGACTCGCCCGACCGGGGCTTCCGGGCGACCGCGCGGTCGACGAGCGGGATCGCGGCGGTCAGGAGCTTGCAGAAGCGGCGCGACGCCTTGGCGGTCTCCTCCATCACCTCCTGGTGGGAGAGCTTGTGCTCGGAGAGGCCGGCGGCGCGGTTGGCGATGCAGGAGATCCCCGCCGCGCGGACGCCCATCTGGGTGGCGACCGTCACCTCGGGGACCGTCGACATCCCGACCGCGTCGGCGCCGATCCGGGAGAGCATGCGGATCTCGGCCGGCGTCTCGTACGACGGCCCGCTGACCGCCGCGTACACCCCCTCCTGCAGCTTCACCCGGGTCTCCTTCCCGGCGGCGAGGATCGCGCTCCGGACGTCCGGGTCGTAGGCCGCGCTCATGTCCGGGTACCGCGCGCCGAGCCGCGGGTCCCAGTGGCCCATCAGCGCGTTCGCGCCCATGAGGTTGATGTGGTCCTCGATGACCATCAGGTCGCCGGGCGCGAGGTCGTCGCGGATGCCGCCCGACGCGTTCGTGACGATCATCGCCCGGATGCCGAGGAGCGCCAGCGTGCGCGTCCCGAGGGTGACCGTGTCGAGGCCGTACCCCTCGTAGTAGTGGACGCGGCCGGAGAGCACGGCGACCCGGACCCCGCCGATGTCGGCGAAGATCAGGTGCCCCGCGTGCCCCTCCACCCGCGCGGGCGGGAAGTTCGGGATCCGGGTGTACGGGACGACGGTCGGCGCCTTGATCTGGCGGGCGAAGACGCCGAGGCCCGAGCCGAGGATGATCCCGACGGTCGGCTGGCCGGCGACGCTCTTCACGGCCGCCGCCGCCTCGAGGGCCTCTTCGAAGACGTAGTTCATGCGATCTCCGGGACGCTCGCGTCCGGTTCAGACGAGGAGACCCGCCACCGTAGCAGTGAGGCAGGTCGTGAGGAACCCGGCGAACATCGCCTTCACGCCGAGTTCGGCGAGGACCGAGCGGCGCTCGGGGGCCATGGCGCTGATGCCGCCGATCTGGATGGCGATGCTCGCGAAGTTGGCGAAGCCGCAGAGCGCGTACGACGCGATCGTGACCGACCGCTCGGACAGCTCGGCCCCCTGCTCGCCGAGGTTCATGTACGCCACGAACTCGGTCAGCACCAGCTTCTCGCCGAGCAGCTTGCTGATCGCGAGGACGTCGCCGCTCTCGACGCCCATCGCGTAGGTGAGGGGCGCGAAGGCGTACTGGAGCAGCCACTGGAGGCTGAGCTCCTCGTGGCCGAACCAGCCGCCGACCTTCCCGAGGCCGAAGTTGAGGAGCGCCACCATCGCCACGAACGCGAACAGCATCGCGGCGACGTTCAGCACCAGCTTCATCCCGTCCGCCGCCCCGGCCGCGGCGGCGTCGACGGTGTTGGCGGCGGTCTTCTCGACCTCGACCGACACCCCGCCGGCGGTCTCCGGCCGCTCGGTCTCCGGGACGAGGATCTTCGCCATCATCAGGCCGGCCGGCGCCGCCATCACGCTCGCCGCCATCAGGTGGCCCGCGATGTTCGGGAAGACGTCCCGCACGATCGAAACGTACGTCGCCATCACCCCGCCGGCGACCGTCGCGAACCCGCCGGTCATGATCGCCATGATCTCCGAACGGGTCATCTTCGCGATGAACGGCTTCACGACCAGCGGGGCCTCGGTCTGCCCGACGAAGATGTTCGCCGACGCCGACAGCGTCTCCGCCCCCGACGTCCGGAGCGTCCGGACCATCACCCAGGCGACGCCGCGCACCACGAACTGCATGATCCCGAGGTGGTAGAGGACCGCCATCAGCGACGCGAAGAAGATGATCGTGACGAGCGGCTGGAAGAAGAACATGAACCCGAGCGACCCCTCCTCCCCGGCCGGGATCGAGAGGGGCCCGAACACGAAGGCCGCGCCCTCGCGCGAGAAGTCGAGCAGCTTCTGGATGGCGCCGTTCGCCCGGTCGAAGAACGCCCGGCCGACGTCGGTCCTCAGCACGATCAGCGCGAAGGCGAACTGGAGCCCGAGGCCGTAGAGGACGATCCGGGGCCGGACCTTCCTGCGGTTCGACGAGAGGAGCCAGGCGAGGGCGAGGATCACGACGATCCCGATCGCTCCTCGCGCCTTCAGTGCGAAGTCGTCCAAGCTCTCCTCCGGGTCACGGCCGCGCGACGCGGTCCAGCACGAGCGACGTCGGCGGCAGCGCCTCGTCCGCGATCACGAACGCGGCGCGGAGCCCGCCCTCGACCGCGTCGAACCGCGACCGGTCCGCGAAGCGACACTCGACGAGCGGCTCCCCCGCGTCGACGGCCTCGCCGATCTTCTTCCGGCAGACGATCCCCGCCGCCGGATCGATCGCGTCCTCCATCGTCGCGCGCCCCGCGCCGAGGCCGTGTGAGGCGAGGCCGACCGCCTTGGCGTCGATCGCCGCGACCACCCCCGCGCGCGGCGACGTGACCTCGGCGCGCTCCCTCGCCCGGGGGAGGCGAGCCGGGTCGTCGACCGCCGCCGGATCTCCTCCCTGCCGCTCGACCGCGGCCCGGAACGCCGCCTTCGCGGAACCGTCCGCGAGCGCCCGCGCCAGCCGCGCGCGGGCCGCCGGCACGTCGTCCGCCACGCCGGCGAGGACCAGCATCTCGGCGCCGAGGGCGAGGGTCAGCTCGACGACGTCGGTCGGCCCGCGGCCGGAGAGCGCCTCGATCACCTCCTCCACCTCGAGCGCGTTCCCGACCGCGCGCCCGAGCGGCTGCCCCATGTCGGTCAGGAGCGCGACCGTCCGGACGCCGAGCCGTTCGCCCGTCGCGACCATCGACTCGGCGAGGAGACGCGCCGCGGCCGGGTCGGACAGGAACGCGCCGGACCCGGTCTTCACGTCGAGGACGAGGCCGCCGATCCCCTCCGCCGCCTTCTTCGAGAGGATCGACGAGGTGATGAGCGGGATCGACTCGACGGTGCACGTCGCGTCGCGCAGCCGGTAGAGGATCCGGTCGGCCGGCGCGAGGTCCGCGGTCGCCGCGCCGAACGCGAACCCGAGCTCCTGGACCTGCCGCTTCAGCGCCTCGAGCGACAGCCCGGTGTCGAAGCCGGGGCTCGACGCGAGCTTGTCGCGCGTCCCGCCGGTGTGGCCGAGCGCCCGCCCCGAGATCATCGGGACCTTCCCCCCGCACGCCGCGACCGCCGGCGCGAGGACGAGCGAGATCTTGTCGCCGACCCCGCCGGTCGAGTGCTTGTCGACGGCGACCGCCCCCAGGTCCGACAGGTCGAGCGACCGCCCCGAGCGGATCATCGCGTCGGTCAGCGACGCGGTCTCCGCCGCGTCCATCCCCCGGAAGTAGACGGCCATCAGCCACGCCGCCGCCTGGTACTCCGGGATCTCCCCCCGGGTCACCCCCTCGACCAGCGCCCGGACCTCGTCCGGCTCGAGCCGGCCGCCGTCCCGCTTCCTCGCGATCCAATCGAGCATGCCCATGATCGTGGCAAGGATCCTACGGGCGCGGCGCCGGGAGCGGGAGGCGGAGATCCGGATCGTCCGCCGGGCGCCGTGCACCGATGCGACGAATCCGCGAGGATGGTGGGGAAGGCGGAGCGATGCGGATCGTCTCCGTCCGGGGGGCTCTCGCGACCGGTTCCCCCACCCGGCCCCGCCCGGCCGCCCGGCCCACGGTCGAAGAAGGAGCGCCGTGCCCCGAACGCCGATCGTCGTCCTGTTCGCCGCGCTCGCCCTGACCGCCGCCGCGCTGATGGTCGGCTCGGGCGCGGACGACCCATCCCCGGCCGCGCCCGCGGCCGTTGGGGGCGCGGACGAGCCGTCGGGGCGCGTCGCGGCGCCGAGCCCCCCCGACCCGGACGCGCGCGGGGCCGAAGGGGCGCCGGCGGACCCGGCGGCGGAGGACGCGGCGGCGGAGCCCCCCCCTCCCCGCGACGAGCCGACGGTCGCGGGCGTCGTCGACGCGGCGCTGGTCGGCGTGGTCTACGACCTCGGACGGGCGTCGAACCGGACGGGGCCGTTCGAGGGGGCGACGGTCGAGGTGCGAGAGGCGGACAGCACGTTCGAGGAGCGGTTCGCCGGGGACACGCTCCGCGGGCTCGACTTCGACTCCGCGTCGCGCCGACGTCCGGCCGGCGTCCTCTCGTCGGTCGCGGACGCCGCCCCGACGCACGTGGTCCGGACCGACGCCGACGGGCGGTTCCGCGTCGAAGGGGTGTCGCCGAACCGCTGGACGTCGGTGCGCGTCGTCGCGGACGGGTACGTGCCGTTCGAGGTCCCGCGCGTCTTCCCCGCCCCCGAGGAGGTCCGCGACCTCGGGCGGATCGACCTCCGCCGGGGCGGCGCGCTCGCCGGCCGGGTGGTCGACGAGCACGGGCGCGCCGTCCCCGACGCCGAGGTCCGGCTCGGCGAGGACGTCGTGGCCGAGAGCGACGAGGAGGGCGCGTTCGAGGTCCGCGGCCTCCGGAGCGGCGTCGTCACGCTCCGCGCCCGCCGACCGGGGGAGCGGTCCGACCTCGCGCCGACGGAGGTCGTGACCGTCCGGACGAACGACCGCGTCGAGGGGGTGCGGCTGCTCCTCCCGGTCGGCGTCGAGATCGCGGGCGCGGTGCTCGACCGCGGCGGCGCGCCGGTCGCCGGCGCCTTCGTGACGGCCCGGTTCGAGGCGGACGGCGCGCGCCGGCGGCCGGTCGAGACCGCCGTCCGGACCGGCGACGACGGGCGTTTCGCGGTCACCGGCGTCCCGCCCGACTCGACGGCCGACCTCGACGTCGTCCATCCGAGCGCGCCGCCGGTCCGGCTCGACGACGTCCGCCCGGGACGGCCGGTCACCGTCACGCTCGAGACCGCGCCCCGCCTGCTGGTGAAGATCGTGCAGGCCGGTACCGGGAACGCGCTCCAGCCGTCGCGGGCGCGCTGGTTCGTCGACTCGAGTTCGATCGGCGGCGGGCGCCCGTCGCGCTCGGCGTGGCTCGACGGGGAGGTCCTGTCGATGCTCCGGGTCGGCGAGGCGACGTACGCCTTCCCGATCGTCCGCCCCGGCGAGGCGGACCTGGTCGTCGACGCCCCGTTGCACGGCCCCGCGACACTGGACGACCCGCTCGTCGTCGACGGGCTCCGGGACGTCGGGCCGATCACGCTCGAGCTGACGCCGGCGCCCGCGATCCTCGGTCAGGTGGTGGAGGTCGGCGGCGCGCCGATCCGGGGGGCGACGGTCGTCCACGTCGACGGGGAGGGGCGGGCGGTCGCGTCCGGGGTCTCGCGCTCGGACGGGCGGTTCCTCCTCGCCCGGGCCGGCGACGGAGGCGAACTGGTCGCGACGGCGGCGGGGTACGCCCGCGGCTCGACCGGAAGACTGCGGGACGCGCTCCTCGTGCTCGAGCCGGAGAACCGCATCGTCGGGACGGTGATCGGGTTCGACGGGCGGCCGGCGGTCGACCTCGGACTGCTCGTCCACGGACCGAACCCGTCGTCGGGATCGAGCGACGCGTTCGTGACCCGGACCCGGACCGACGGGGCGGGGGAGTTCGTCGCCCGCGCCCTCCCGTCGGGGTCGTACCGCGTCCACCTGACGGCGTGCGCGTCGCTCGCGCCGGGCCGCGAGGTGATCCCGCGCGGGGAGACCCGCGTCGACCTCGACCTCCGCCGATCGCACGGGACGCTGCGCGGCCGGGTGTTCGTCGACGACCTGCCGGCGGACGGGGTCCTCGTCCGGCTCTCGAACCGATCGACGGGTCGGGAGCTCGAGGTGTCGTCCGCGCCCGGCGGGACGTACCGGTTCCCGATCCTCCCCGCGGGCGACTACGCGATGCACGTCCGGCGCGACGGCCGCCCGCTGGGGGAGGTCGTGCCCGCGACGATCCTCGCGGGGACGCACGTCGAGCGCGACGTCGTCGTCCGGACCTCGAGCGTCTCCGGCGTCGTCGCCGGCCTGTCCGACGGGCCCGCCGTCGTCCGGCTGACCGGCGGCGACGGCGACCGCACGCTCGAGGACGAGCGGATGACCGACACCGCGGGCTCGTTCCGGTTCGTCGACCTGCCGGCCGGCGAGTACCGGCTCTCCGCGAGCGCCCCCGGGCTGGTGGCCGCGCCGCGCCTCTTCCGCGTCGGCCCCGGCGCGAACGGACCGGTGACGCTCCGGATGGTCGAGGCGACGTTCGCCGTGCTCGTCCCTCCCGAAGGGACGTGGACGATCGAGGCGCTCGAGGCGACGCCCGACGGCGGAGAGCCCGCCCGGCCCCGGGTGCGCCGCCACTCGGACGGCGCCCTCCTCCTCGACGCGCTCCCGGTCGGGCGGACGCGGCTCGAGGTCCGTCTCGAGGCGGCCGACCGCGACACGCGCCCCCGATGGCTCCGCCGCACCCTCGACGTCGAGCTCGCCGCGGGCGGCCCGAACCGGTTCCCGCTCGCCGACGAGAACTGAACCGCGCGCCCTACGCCGTCCCCCACCCGTACGCCGCGCAGAGCAGGACGACGAGGAGGACCGGCGCCCGGAGCCGCACGAGCAGGAACGCGGCGGCGACGACGACCGCCATGTCGACCGGGCCGCCGACCGCGCTCGTGAAGATCGGGCGGTAGAGCGCGGCGAGGAGGAGGCCGACCACGGACGCGTTCAGGCCGGCCGCCGCGCCGGCGACGCGGGGGGCCGCGGTCAGGCGCTCCCACGCGCCGTGCAGCCCGAGGACCAGGAGGAACCCGGGGAGGAAGATGCCGAGCGTCGCGACGACGGCGCCGCCCCACGGGGCGCCGGGCGACAGCTCCGCCCCGAGGAAGCCGGCGAGCGAGAACATCGGCCCGGGGATCGCCTGCGCCGCCGCGTAGCCGGTCAGGAACCGGTCGGTCGGGACGGTCTCGCCGAGGACGTTCTGGAGGAGGGGGAGGACGACGTGGCCGCCGCCGAA
>JBICIB010000248.1:0-8973 GCA_043101415.1 Planctomycetota bacterium JB042
CCGCCACCACGACGGAACGTCGACCGACGGCGTCGAGCCGAGGAGCGCCCGGGCGCGGTCGAAGTCCGCCGGCGTCCCGTAGGCCGAGAGGACCTCGATCGCGAGATTCACCGCCTCCTCGCTCGGAGCGGAGAGGACGAAACGGACCACCTCGCGGCAGGCGTCCCGCCCCTCTCCGCGTTCGATCCCGCGGCTCAGTCGGATCCGCTGCGCCAGGGCGTCGCCCGGGTCGCGATCGAGGAGACGCTCGGCCAGCTGCTCGGCCTCGGCCGCCGCTTCGCCCGCGCCGCGCAGGGAGAGGACCCGGAGGAGCCCGTGGAGCGCCTCGACCCGCCCGGGCTCGAGCGCGATCGCTTCCCGGAACGCCCGCTCGGCGCGGAGCCGATCCCCGATCTCGAGCGCCACGTAGCCGGTCCCGACGTGCCCGAAGTAGAGCGACGGGTCGGCGAGGAGCGCGTCCTCGAACCCGGCGAGCTGGCGCCTCGGGTCGCTCCAGAGCCGGCCGAGGAGGTAGCGCCGGGGCGCCGAGCCCGGCGCCTCGGCGAGGAACTCCCGATACTCCCGGATCAGGTGTCCGCGGCGGCGCTGTCCGAGGAGGAGGTTCTGGATCGCCCGGTGCGCGTCGACGTACTCCGGGCTGCGCCGGACCGCGTTCCGGTAGGCGTCGAGGGCGGAACGCTCCTCCCCGCTCGCCTCGTGACGGACGCCGGCCTCGAACGCCGTCCGAGCGTCGAGCGGCACGTCCCGCGGGGTGGACGGCGGTGGAAGGACCCGACAGCCGGCGACCGCCACGAGCGCCAGGAGCGCCCCGGCGGCCGAGGCCGCCGGCCGGGATCGCTTGACGCCCCTCCCCCCCGTCGTACCATCGATTCCACCGATTCCACCGATTCGACCGTCCACCGCTTTCGAGGTGTTCCATGAGCCGGCCATCGGCACTCGCAGTCGCACTCGCCTCCGTCGTGTCCGTCCCCGCGGCGGCGACCGAGGGGATCCACTTCCACGAATCCTATGACAAGGCGTTCGAGGAAGCCAACGCACGCGGGGTGCCGATCATGATCGCCGTCATCCAGGACGACGAGGAGGCGAACGACGACATCTGGCTGAACACGATGAACGCGCCGGAGTTCGTGAAGGCGACCCGGCGGACGGTCAACGTCGTCGGCAACCGGGGCGACTCCGACCTCCACGGGTTCGAGGAGGTCGAGGAGGACGGGAAGCGACGACGGATCTGCGGGAAGTTCGGCTCGATCGCCTGCAACAGCCACAAGAAGAACGAGGTCGGCATCTTCCGCGACTTCGCGCGGGACGGCGTCGTGAAGACGCCGATGGTGATGATGGTCCTCCCCGACCAGACGATCGTCCGGATCCTGGTCGATCGGCACCCGATGGACTCGTTCCTCGACGCCTTCGAGGAGGCCGAACGGAAGCTCCCGAACGGCCTCGACGAGGAGGAGGCGATCGCGCTCCGCCAGGAGATCGCCCGCGCGCGCGCCTCGATCGAGTCCGGGGACGTCCGTTCGGTCATCCGCTTCGCCGAGCCGTTCCGCGACCGGAAGACCGAGGCGGGGCTGGTGAAGCAGGCGCTCGCGCTGCTCGACGAGGTCGAGGCGGTCGGCAAGAAGGAGATGCAGGACGCGGAGTCGCTGATCGCGGCGAAGGACTTCGTGGAAGGAATGAGCCGATTCGACGGGATCGTGGACCGCTACCGCGGCTCGGTGATCGAGAGGGTGGCGAAGGAGCGGCGCGCGAAGCTCTCGAAGAACCGCGCCGTCCGGACCGCCCTGAACCAGGCGAAGAAGGAGGAGGCGGGCCGGCGGCTCCTCGAGCAGGCGGACGCGTACCGCGCCGACGGGAAGGACGATCGGGCCGCGAAGCTGTACGACCGGATCCGCGATCGATTCGCCGACACGGAGGCCGGCCGCGAGCTCGCCGCGCGGGGCGGCTGAACCCGGGTTCCGCCGGCCGCCGCGCCGGAGCCGCAGCCACAATCCACTTCCACACACTCACTTGCGCCCACTGAACCGAGGTTCAGTGGGCGCAAGTCGTTTACGTGAAGAGACTTGGACATGTAAGGTCGATGTGTGGTGGAACCCGGGTTCAGCCCCCGTCGACGGTCCGGACCCGCGGCGCCGATCGCCTCTCGGGATCCGGATCCCGAACCCCGATCCTCTCAAGGGATTGTGTCGATGTCCGCGAAGAGTCGGGGGTTTGGCATGGAGGTTGATAAGAGATCGTCGCCAAGGATTCCGTAGAGGAAGACACGAAGGAACCGAGATCCTCCTGAAGTGGTGTTCCGGGTGTCGGGACCCGGATCATCCGACGCAGGGTTCAGGGGAGTGCCGGGGCCAATCCAGCTGGGTGGGATTGGCTCCGGCACCTTTTTTTCCTCATCGGACGAGGCGGACACAATGGGGACCGCCCGCTCCTCTCGGGGGGCGGGCGGCTTTCCTTCGGCGCGAGCCTCGTTCTCCGAGTGGACATCCGGGCGTCGTCGGGTAAGAACTTCGGACCATGTCCTCACGCATCCGACTCGGCGTCCTGCCGGCCGCAGGAGCCGGCGTGCGCGCGTACCCGCGCACCGTCCACATCCCGAAGGTGATGCTCGAGATCGCCGGGAAGCCGCTCCTGCAGCGGAACCTGGAGATCCTGCGCGACCGGGTCGGCGTGGAGGAGGTCGTCGTGATCGTCGGCCACCTCGCGGAGCAGATCCGGAAGCGCCTCGGAGACGGCTCCGCCTTCGGGGTCCGGATCCGCTACGTCGACGTCGGCAACCCGAAGATGGGTCTGGCGCTCGGCCTGCATCGGGCGAAGGAGCTGATCGACGAACCGTTCGCCGCGATCCTCGGCGACGAGCTGTACCTCGACTCGAACCACGCCGACCTCTTCCCGCTCGAGGAGCCCTGGGAGGCTGCGTGCGCCGTGCTCCGCACGGACGATCCGCAGCTCGTCCGGAAGAACTACTCGGTCCGGATCGAGGACGGCCTGGTGAAGGACCTCGAGGAGAAGCCGGTCGAGGTCCGCGAGCCGCTCCTCGGCTGCGGGACGTACGCGTTCCGCCCCTCGATCTTCGACGCGATCGAGCGGACGCCGCCGAACGCGCGCTCCGGACGGGTCGAGCTGACGGACGCGATCCTGACCCTCGTCCGGGAGGGGAAGCCGGTGCGCGCCCTCCCGCTCCAGGGGGACTACTTCAACATCAACTCCGTCGAGGACCAGAACCTGGCGAACTACCTCGTGCGGAGCCGGGAGTTCCGCGACTACCGCGTCAGCGTCGTCGTCCCCGCGTGGAACGAGGAGGGTTCGATCGGCTACGTCGTGGACGACTTCGCGCCGCACGTGCACGAGGTGGTCGTCGCCGACAACGAGTCGAGCGACCGGACCGCGGAGATCGCCCGGGAGAAGGGGGCGAAGGTCTTCTCGAAGCCGCTGCGCGGCTACGGCGACGCGCTCCGCCACGGGATGGACCAGGCGGAGGGAGACATCCTCGTGCTGGTCGAGGCGGACCACTCGTTCCGCGCCAAGGACCTCGGGAAGATGCTCGAGTTCATGAAGGACGCGGACATGGTCATGGGAACCCGGACGACCCGGCAGATGGTCGAGCAGGGGACGAACATGCACGGCGTCGTCCGTTGGGCGAACGTCATGGTCGGGAAGTTCATCGAGGCGTTGTGGTGGAGCCAGGAGCCGCGCTTCACCGACGTCGGGTGCACCTACCGCGCGATCTGGCGCGACGTGTACGAGCGGATCCGTCCGCACCTCGTCGGGATCGGCCCCGAGTTCTCCCCCGAGTTGATGATCGAGGTCCTCCGCGCCCACCGGCGCGTGATCGAGATCCCGGTGTCGTACTACCCCCGCGTCGCGGGCGACTCGAAGCACTCCGCGGGGTTCGTGGCCCTGGCGAAGACGGCGATGAAGATGCTCCGCCTGATCGTGCGGAAGCGGTTCCTCGGCCGTTGAATCGGACGGCCCGCCGCCCCGGGGCCGGGGCGAGTGGCGGGAGCGCATGGGAATCGAACCCACCCGAAGCCCCTTGAGGAACCCCGCAAACGGCTTTGAAGACCGCGGGCGACACCAGCCGCCTTCCGCTCCCGTCGGATCGAATTTGATCTCGCGAGCCGCAGATCATAGGAAGGGGCCCTTCGGAGGTCACGCATGAGCGACACTCTCGAGTACCTGCGACGCATCCACGACGCCGACCGGCAGGCGTTCGAGGAGGTCGGGAAGGCGCTCCCGAGCGTCGCCGAAGTGGTCGACGCGATCGCGGCGAAGCTCCGCGCCGGCGGCCGGTGGTTCTACGTCGGCGCGGGGACCAGCGGACGGATGTGCGTCCTCGACGCGGCGGAGCTCCCCCCCACGTTCGGGATCGCGACGGACCGGGTGGTCGCGCTCATGGCGGGCGGCGACAAGTCGCTCCGGTTGAGCCTGGAGGAGGTCGAGGACGACGTCGACGCCGGCGCGCGCGACCTGAAGAAGCGGAAGTTGACCGACGCGGACGCGGTCGTCGCCGTCGCCGCCAGCGGCACGACCCCGTACGTCCGCTCCGCGCTCCAGTACGCGCGCGAGAAGGGCGCCCTGACCGTCGCGATCGTCTGCAACCCCGGGACGCCGATCGCGGAGGCGTCCGACCTCGCGCTGCAGCTCCACACCGGCCCGGAGGTCGTCAACGGGTCGACCCGAATGAAGGCCGGCCTCGCCCAGAAGATGATCCTGACCATGGTGTCGACCGCGGTCATGGCCCGCCTCGGCCTCGTGTACGACGACGAGATGGTCGCCATGCGGCCGACCAACACGAAGCTCCGCGCCCGGGCGGCCCGGATCGTCACGGAGGTGACGGGGATCGAGAAGCCGGAGGCGCTGGCGCTGCTCGAGAGCTCGAAGTGGGACCTCCCCGTCAGCCTGGTGCGGAGCCGGTTCCGCTGCACGGTCGAGGAGGCGCGCGAGCGGCTGGACCGACACCGCGGGTCGGTCCGCGAGGCGCTCGAGGAGCCGGCCCCGTGACGTACGTCGACCTCCACCTCCACGGCGCGTTCGGGATCGACGTCCTGACCGCCGCGGAAGCGGAGCTCGACCGCCTGGCCCGCGCCCTCTCCGAACGCGGGTACGCCGCCTTCCTGCCGACCCTGGTCCCGGTCGCGTTCGACGCGCTCGAGGCGACCCTCTCCCGGCTCGCCCCGTGGATCGCCGGCCGGCGAGAAGGAGACGGGCGCGGGGCGCTCCCGCTCGGCGTCCACTTCGAGGGGCCGTTCGTGCAGCCGACGCGCGCCGGCGCGCTGCACCGGGAGGCGCTCCTCGACGCCGCCGACGCACGCGCCGTCGACCGCTTCCTCCGGCTCGCGGACGCCTGCCCCGGGCGGACGATGATCACGCTCGCCCCGGAGATCCCCGGCGGACTCGACCTCGTCCGGGCGTGCGCCGGGCGCGGCTGGCTCGTCGCGGCCGGCCACACCGCGGCGACGCGCGACCAGCTCGAGGCCGCCGTCGTCGCGGGCGCGCGCCACCTCACGCACTTCTGCAACGCGATGCGCCCGTTCCACCACCGCGAGCCCGGCCCGATCGGGTTCGGACTCGTCTGCGACGAGCTGAGCCTCGACCTGATCGCCGACCTCCACCACGTCCACCCGGACGTCCTCGCCCTGGCGCTCCGCACGAAGCCCCCGGCGAAGCTCGCGCTGATCAGCGACGCCGCCCCCGCGGCCGGACTGACGGACGGGGAGTACACGACCTGGGGCGAGACGATCACCGTCCGCGGCGGCGAGGCGCGGAACGCCGCGGGCGACCTCGCCGGCGCCGTCGCGCTGCTCGACGAGGCGGTCGAGAACCTCGTCGCCTGCGGCGCCGCCGACCGCGAGCGCGCGGCCGCGGCCGCCTCCTCGGTCCCGCGCGCGATCCTGGGCGCGTAGCGACGCGGCGCGCGGACGCGCCCGGGCTACGCCGGCGCCGCCCGCCCGCCGAGCAGCCGCGGTCGGAGCCCGAACCGGAGCCCGCCGCGCGAGAACAGGACGAGGAGCGCGCAGACCATCAGCGCGCCGTTCTCGGACAGCTTCCGGCAGACGTTCTCGACGCCCGTCCCGCAGCCGCAGTCGAAGGCGACCGCGCAGAACGCGATGCCGTCCGCCGCCGCCACGTCGAGCCCGCGCTGCGCGATGGCGAAGGTGACCGCGGCGAGGACCGCGAGGAAGACGAGCGAGAGCCCGCGCACCGCGACCCCGAGGAGGAGCAGGGCGCCGCCGAACACCTCGACCCACGGCAGCGTCGCGGCGACGAACGTCATCGCGCGGCCGTGGTCGACGAGGTGGTACTCGCGGATCGCCTTCAGGAACTCGGGGAGCGCGCCGAGCTTGGCGAGCCCGAGCCAGACGAACGTCGCCCCGAGGGCGAGACGGGCGAGGAGGGAGAGGGCGTTCACGCGTCGCAGGCTCCGATCTCGCCGCTCCCGCGCGGCCCCTTCTCGACCTGCCGTCCGTCGGCGCACCACCCCTGGATGCCCGGGACGTAGACCGCGAGGATCGACGGGTCGACGCCGAAGTTCCTCAGGTGCTTCGCCGCGATCTCGCTGTCGGTGCAGTCGCGGCCGTAGCAGTAGACGACGACCCGGAGCGCCCCCTGGCACGCCGGCACGACCTCGTTGACGTACCGTTCCATCCGGAAGTGATCGAACTGGTACGCCCCCGGGATGTGCCCCGCCTCGAAGTGCGCGTCGTTCCGCGCGTCGACGAAGACGTACGCGCCGTCCGAGTAGATCGGGTCTTCGAACAGCGCGACCACCTCGGCGTGCGAGATCGTCTGGAGCCCCTCCGCCCGGATCCGCGCCTCGACCTTCGCGATCTCCTCGTCCGTCGGAGCGGACGCGGCGCCGGGATCGCCGGACGGCGGCGTCCCCTCCGGCGCGGCGTCCGGCCTCGCGTCCGGGGTCTCGGACGGCGGAGCCGTCGAGGCCGTCGTCGGCGTGTCGCCGGCCGGCGGGCGCACGTCCGGCCGGAAGTAGTCGCGCCCGAGTTCGAGCCCGTCGGGGTACGCCACGTTCGCGGCGAGCGCCACGAGGAGGAGGAGGACGCCGACGAGGCACGCCTCGGCGACGGTTCGGCGGAATTCGGCCATGCGGGGAGCGCTCCGTTTCGGCGGATCCTACTGTCTGCACGTCGAAACCGGAGTTCCGTCAAGCGGCGGCGCCGGCGCGGCGGCCGCGAAGGGGTACGATGGCCGCATGGTCAGGCCTCCCCGCGCCGCCGTGCCGCTCCTGCTCGCGCTCGCCGCGAGCGCGACCGGGCAGTCCGAGCTCTCGGAGGAGATCGCGGCGCGCGCCGACGCCGGCCGCCACGCCGAGATCGACGCCGCGGTCCGGAAGGGCCTGGCGTGGCTCGCGCGGCACCAGGGCGAACACGGCGGCTGGGTCGCCGCGGTCGGCCACAAGCGGGGCGACGGCTACCTCGTCCTCGACCCGACGCGCCACGGCCTCCGGGGCGACGGCCACCCCGGCGTCTCCGCCCTCGCCGGGCTCGCCTTCCTCGCCGACGGCCACGTCCCCGACCGCGGCCCGTACCGCGACGTCGTCAACCGGACGATCGACTACCTCCTCTCGAAGCAGAACGACGCCGGCTACATCTCCGACAACGAGAGCCGGATGTACAGCCAGGCGTTCGCGACCCTCTTCCTGTCGCAGGTGCACGGCATGTCCGAGTCGCGCCGCCTCGTCGTCGACGAGGCGCTCCGGAGGGCCGTCCGCTTCGTCGAGGAGGCGCAGAACGTCCACGGCGGCTGGCGCTACTCCCCGAAGACGATCGAGACCGACCTCTCGGTCACCGTCTGCCAGGTCCAGTCGCTCCGCGCCGCGAGGAACATCGGGATCCGCGTCAACGGCAGCCGGATCGAGCGCGTCATCGACTACGTCGAACGGAGCCGGATCCCGTCCGGCCGCTACGAGGGCGCCTTCTACTACAAGATCCACGGCCGCGCCGCGTACACCAAGACCTCGTACGCGATCAACGCCGCCGCCGTCACGTCGCTCCACAGCGCCGGCGTCTACGACCGCGCCCGCTACGGCGGCGCCCTCCGGTACCTCGAGGACCACTACGACGAGGTGAGCCGGATCTACCCGTACCACTACTACTTCTGGTACGGGAACTACTACGCCGCCCAGGCGTTCCACCACGAGGGAGGCCGCCGCTGGGAGCGGTACTGGAAGCGCCTCCGCGACGACCTCCTCGCCCGCCAGGAGCCGGACGGCCGCTGGATCAACAGCGTCGGCCCGGGCGACGCGTTCAGCACGGCGGTCGCGTGCCTGTTGCTGAGGATCCCCGCGGAATACCTACCGATATTCCAGAAGTGAGCAGGGGAGAGCAGGGGAGAGCAACGAGAGCAGGGGAGAGGCCGCTGGCGCGGAGCAGGATCGTCACACTTCGGGACACGCGACTCGCCCATCCCATGGGTCCTCTCCGGACTCCCCCTCTTTCACCCCAAGGAATCGGGTGAGGAAGTCCGGAGCGTGCGAGGCGGGGGACGGGAAGGGGAGGTGTCTCCGAGAGCGACCCCGCAGCGCGACTCGAAACCGAGCGGAGACCGACAAAGACGCATCGCGCGAGGACGTGAGCGGGTCGGAGAGCGCCTCCCCTTCCCGGCCCCCGCCGTGGCGAACGCGAAGACGTTCCCGAACGCGTTCCACGCCAGCGCAGCGACTAGGACAGCGGGTCGGAGAGCTCGTCCCTCCTCCGGCCCCCGCCGTGGCGAACGCGAAGACGTTCCCGAACGCGGTCCAGGGGAAGGAAGGAGAGGAACGAGAGGAAGGAATGGAAGGCGAGGGCGCTGGCGCGGAAGACGGACGGTGACGACAGGTCTCCGCGTCAGCGCCATCCCATGGGTCCTCTCCGGACTCCCCCTCTTTCACCCCAAGGAATCGGGTGAGGAAGTCCGGAGCGGGCGAGGCGGGGCCGGAGGAGGGATGAGGCTCCGAGAGCGACCCCGCAGCGCGACTCGAAA
>JBICIB010000249.1:0-3395 GCA_043101415.1 Planctomycetota bacterium JB042
TCTTCCGATCTTGAACGACACCCCGTGGAAGCCGAGGACGCGGGAGTGGCAGCGCTTGCCGAAGCGGGTCCCGTCGACGCAGAGGTAGAGGTCGCCGGCGAGCCGCTTCGCCTCCTTCTCGGAGAGCGGCGCCACGTCGTCGAGCCCGGCCGCCGCGAGGAGGGGGCGGACGTCGTCGCCGCCGCCGACGTGGCCGGCGGCGAACAGGTCGATCCGGTCGTCGGCGCGCAGGACGTCGAGGATCGGTCGGAGGCAGACGAGGTTCATCGGGGACGAGAGGCCGAGGAGGACCCGGCGCCGGCGCCGGAAGCGCTGGGCGAACGACCTCGTCGCGCGCTTCCTCGCCTTCATGCGTCGAGGTCCCCGTCGAGGAACCGGCCGAGCCGCGCGGCGCGACGCGAGCGCGTCCAGCGCGCGACCCGGCGCTCGTCGACGTCGGGTTCCCGAAGCTCGACCCGCTCGTCCGGGGCGAGATCGACCGCGACGCGGTCCGCGACGCCCTCGGCGTGCCGGAGGGGAACCGCTGCGTCCTCCTCGCCCCGACCTGGGGCGAGCACGCGGCGCTCGCGACCTGGGGCGAGCCGCTGGTCGACACCCTCGCCGCGATCGACGGCACGTCGCTCGTGGTGAAGCTCCACGACCACGCGTCCGACCCGACGCGCGGCGGGTCCGGTCTCCCCGGCCGGATCGATCGCTGGCGCGCGGCCGGCGTCGCGGTCTCCGACGACCGCGACGTGGTGCCGCTGCTCGCCGCGGCCGACCTCCTCGTCACCGACGCGTCGTCGGTGGCGCAGGAGTTCTGCCTCCTCGACCGGCCGATCGTCTTCGCGGACGTGCCGGAGCTGTTCGCCAGCGAGCGGTACCGCGAGACGGTCGACCTCGAGACCTGGGGGCGGCGGGCGGGGACGGTGGCGCGCGACCCGGCGGAGCTCGCCGCGGCGGTCCGCGCCGCGCTCGCCGACCCCGCCGCCCGGAGCGAGACCCGCCGCGCGGTCGCGGCGGACCTCTTCTTCCACCCGGGGGGAGCGACGGAGCGGGCGCTCGACGTGGTGTACGCCGAGCTCGCGCTCGCGCGGCCGCCCTCCCGTCAGAACAGGTCGACGACGTAGACCGCGCCGGTCTCCGCCAGCGGGCCGGAGGAGTGGAGCGGAGCCGTGATCAGGAGCTCGGCCCGCCCGTCGCCGTCGACGTCCGCGGCGTCGCCGAAGACGCCGAACTGCGCGTTCGCGGAGCCGGTCCTCGGCGTCACGAAGAACGTCTGCTGCAGGTCCGGTCCGAGCAACACGAACGTCTGCCCGGCGTCGGTCACCCCCGGCCGGTCGCCGAGGAACGCCCCGACGATCAGGTCCTCGCGGCCGTCGCCGTTCACGTCGGCGGCGGAGACGTCCATGCCGAAGTGCTGGAAGTCCTCGAACGTCGGGTCGAACAGTTCGATCACGGCGTTCGGGTCGCCGTCGACGAACACCTGCACCTCGCCGACGCGGAGGCCGCCCGGGTTCTGGTCGAGGTCGCCGTACCCGCCGGGCGTCCCGACGAGCACCTCCGGCCGCGGGCCGGCGGTGACGTCGCCGAACTTGACGCGGCACCCGAACGCGCCGTTCGTCGTCGGCTGCGGGTCGGGGAAGAGGAGCGGCGGCGCGACGAACGGACCGGAGAAGAGCCACGCCTCCCCCGCCCCCGCGATCCCGCCGACCGGGCACGACGGCGCGCCGACGAGGAGGTCGTCCCGGCCGTCGAGGTCCGCGTCCCCCGCGTCGAGCGCGCCGCCGAACAGCCCGGGGAAGCTCGGGGTCGGGTCGTCGAGGGTCCACTTCGGCGCCGCGAACGAGCCGGAGTAGACGCGGACCCGCCCGGCGAACAGCTTCCCGGCGACCGTCTCGCCCGGCGATCCGACGACGACGTCGAGCTGCCCGTCGAGGTCGAAGTCGCCCGCCGCGAGCGCGGTCCCGAAGCCGCCCGCGCCCGAGCCGGCGGGAGCGGGGATCAGCCCGGGCGGCGCCAACGACGGCCCGGCGAAGACCCAGACCTCGCCCGCGGAGGCCTGCGCCTTCGGCGCGCCGACGACGAGGTCCGGCTTCCCGTCGCCGGTCACGTCGCCGACCGCCAGCGCCTGGCCGAACAACGAACCCGCCTCGGGGGTCGGGTCGGCGAGCGAGGTCACCGGCGTGGCGCCGGGCCCCGAGAAGAGGTCGACCCGGCCGGCGCCGGTCGGGGTCTCGGCGGAGACGAAGAAGTCGGCCGTCCCGTCCTGGTCGAAGTCGGTCGGCAGGACCATCGCGCCGAGGCGATCCCCGGCCGCGGCGCCGATCCGTTCGACGTCCGGCGCCCGGAGCGCGACCGACACCGGGTTCGTGACCGACGGCGCCGCGGCCTGGAGATGGACCACGGCGCCGACGAGCGCCGGCTGCGGCGGGACCTGCGCGGGGATCGTCAGCTCCGGCGTCGGCAGCGTCCCGAGCGAGACGAAGAACCAGAGCGCCGCGACGTCGATGTGGAACGCCCCCCCGTCGACGGGGATCGGCGTGGTCGCGAACCCGGCGCCGAGGAAGAGGAGGAGCGGACCGCCCGGCGTCCCCCGGAACGTCAGCTCGACGGTCTCCCCGGGCGCGGTCGACCCGGCGAGCGAGAGGTCGGCGGCGGCCGCGGACGACGGCGACGCGAAGGCGAGGACGGACGACACGACGAGCGGCGTGACGAGACGGACCATGGGCATCTCCTTCTTCTTCACTTCCTCGGGGGCGCCGCCGGACGGCCGGGTTCCGTGGCCGTCGGACGAAGGGCGGCGCGCCTCCGTTCCGCATCCCACGCTACCATGGCCCCGACGCCGTCGGCGAGAGGAGGACGATCGTGGTCGACGCCCCGAACGAGAAGCGGATCCTGATGACCGTCGGCGACTTCGTGGAGGACTACGAGGTCATGGTGCCGTTCCAGGCCCTGGCGATGTTCGGGCACCGGGTCGACGCGGTCTGCCCCGGCAAGCGCGCCGGCGACCGGGTCCGCACCGCGATCCACGACTTCGAGGGGGACCAGACGTACTCCGAGAAGCGCGGCCACGACTTCACGCTGAACGCGACGTTCGACGAGGTCGACCCCGCGGCGTACGACGCCCTCGTGGTCCCCGGCGGTCGAGCGCCGGAGTACCTCCGCCTCGACGAACGCGTGCTCGACGTCGTGCGCCACTTCGCGGCGGCGGGGAAGCCGATCGCCGCGATCTGCCACGGCGCCCAGCTCCTGACCGCGGCCGGCGTCGTCGACGGCCGCTCCCTCTCCGCGTATCCGGCGTGCGCCCCCGAGGTGCGCGCGGCCGGCGGGACGTACGTCGAGGTCGAGATGACCGGGGCGCACGTCGACGGGAACCTGGTGACCGCCCCCGCCTGGCCCGCCCACCCGGCGTG
>JBICIB010000250.1:0-2989 GCA_043101415.1 Planctomycetota bacterium JB042
CCGCCTCGCGCGCCCGCCGCGGTCCTCGCCGCCCGACGCCGTCGCCGGCGCGACCGACTCGAGCGTGTCGTCCGGCCCGACCAGCGCCGCGCCCCCCGGCCGGCAGTGGACGAACGCGGTCTCCATCGCCGCCGACAGCTCCGCGCCGGCCGTCAGGTACGCCACCGCGTCGTGGACCAGGACCGCGTCGAACGTCCGGCCGAGGCGGACCGTCCGCATGTCGCCGTCCGCGTGCGCGCACTCCGGGTTCAGCGCCTCGGCGCGGGCCCGCATCCCGGGCGACGGCTCGACGAGCGTGACGTCGAGGCCGTCCTTCAGGTGACTCGCGGTGTGCCCGCCGCCGCTCCCGAACTCGACGAGCGACTCGAAGCGGCCGCGGACCGAGGCCTCGAGCGTCCGCCGGAAGAGCGCCGCCTCCTCCGCGTAGTCGGCCGGCGCGCTCATCGCCGGCCACCAGTCGGCGAACTCCTCGTACAGTCGCGGGGTCGTCATGCGCGTCTCCGGCGGCTCGCGGTCCGGACTCACCGGACTGCTACCCTACGCCACCGGGCCCCGCGCGGCCCGTCACGGGAGGAACGACATGGCGCCGCTCACCACGGCCCTCGGGCTCGCGCTCGCCCTCGCGGTCGTCGGCGACGGCGAGGAGGGGATGCTCCGGATCGCGCCGCTGGCGAAGCGGTCGCCGGCGGTCGGGGCGACCCTGTTCGAGACCGTCCCGGCCGCGGCGAGCGGCGTCGACTTCCGGCACCGGTTCGATCCGCGCACGTCCGACGAGGTGTTCGAGCTCGCCTCCGTGCACGCCGGGGGCGGGGTCGCGATCGGGGACGTCGACGGCGACGGGCGGCCGGAGGTCGTCCTGACCCGTCCGACCGGAGGGGCGCGGCTCTACCGGAACCTCGGCGGCTTCGCGTTCGAGGACGCGAGCGCGGCGGCGGGGATCGGGGACGAGACGTGGCCGCTCGGACCGAGCCTCGCCGATCTCGACGGCGACGGCGCGCTCGACCTCCACGTCGGCCAGCGGGGGGCGCCGAGCCGCCTCTACCGGAACCTCGGCGACGGGAGGTTCGAGGAGCGCGCCGCGGCGTTCGGGCTCGGCGAGGCGACCGACGCGGTGATGATGGCGTTCGCCGACGTCGACCTCGACGGGGACCTCGACGGCTACCTCCTCACGTACGGCCGCACGCTCGGCGCCGAGCGGACGACGCTCGTCCGTCCCGACGGCTCGACGCAGGAGGTCCCGGCCGGTCTCCCGGATCACCTCTTCCGGAACGAGCGGAGGGAGGACGGGGCGGTCGCGCTGGTCGACGTCTCCGCGGCGTCGGGGATCGGCGGGGACGAGTGGGGGCTGTCGGCGATCTGGTTCGATCCGGACGACGACGGCGACCCCGACCTGTACGTCGCGAACGACTTCTTCGGCGCCGACCACCTGTACGTCAATCGCGGGGACGGGACGTTCGAGGACCGGGCGGCCGACGCGCTCCCGCACACCCCCTGGTTCTCGATGGGCGCGGCGGCGGGGGACGTCGACGGCGACGGGCGGGACGACCTCCTCGCGACCGACATGGCCGCGACGACGCACGTCGGCGAGAAGGAGCAGATGGGGGACATGGCCCGGAACTCCTGGTTCCTCGAGGCGCCGACGCCGCGGCAGGTGATGCGGAACGCGCTCTACGTGAACACCGGGACGTCGCGGTTCCAGGAGGCCGCGTTCCTCGCCGGGGTGGCGCGGAGCGACTGGACGTGGTCGCCGAAGCTCGCGGACCTCGACGTCGACGGGCGGCTCGACCTGTTCGTCGCGAACGGACACACCGGCGACTGGTTCCACGGCGACCTGCAGGTCGTGCTCGCGGCCGCGCTCGTCGCCCGGAAGGCGATCGAGCTCCCCACGAAGCGGGACGTGAACCTCGCGTTCCGGAACGCCGGCGACCTCCGGTTCGAGCCGGCGGGCGACGCCTGGGGGCTCGCGCGCGCGGCGGTCTCGTTCGGGGCGGCGGTCGGCGACCTCGACGGGGACGGCGACCCGGACCTGGTGGTGAACGACTACGACGCGCCGGTCGCGCTCCACCGGAACCACGCGGCCGGCGCCCGGGCGGTCGTCCGGCTCGTCGGCGGTCCGGGCGGCGACGGGCGCGGGGCGCGGGTGCGGGTCGTGGCCGCCGGTCGGGAGCAGGTCCGGCGGCAGCACCCGGAGAGCGGCTGCATGGCGGCGGACGAGCCGGTCGTCCGGTTCGGGCTCGGCGACGCCGAGCGGATCTCCCTCCTCGAGGTCCGGTGGCCCGGCGGGGCGACGCAGCGGTTCGAGGACCTGCCGGTCGACGCGGCGTTCACGCTGACCGCGCCCGCGGAGGCGTCGCGCGCGGCGGGAGAGCCGGACCCGGAGGCGCCGGAATCCGGGGCCGCGCCGCTCTTCGTCGCCCGACCGGAGGGGGCGCCGGTCCCGCCGGAGCGCGAGTTCGACGAGTTCGCCGTCCAGCCGCTCCTCCCGTTCCGGCTCTCGCGGCTCGGCCCCGGACTCGCGGTCGGCGACGTCGACGGCGACGGCGTCGACGAGCGGTACCGTTCCGCGCCGGCCGGAGCGGCGGGCGCGATCGAGCGGCGAGGGGAGGACGGCGCCTGGACCCGCGGCGACGACGGCGTCTTCGCGGCCGACGCCGAGTGCGAGGACGCGGCGCCCCTCTTCCTCGACGCGGACGGCGACGGCGACCTCGACCTGTTCGTGGCGAGCGGCGGCGTCGAGCGTCCGGCCGGCGACCCGACGTACCGCGACCGCATCTACCGGAACGACGGCGAGGGGAGCTTCGGCGAGGCGCCGGCCGACGCGCTCCCCGATCGACGGCTCTCGTCGTCCGCCGCCGTGGCGTTCGACGTGGAGGGGGACGGCGACCTCGACCTGTTCGTCGGCGCGCGGGTCGTGCCGGGGCGGTACCCGGAGGCGGCGCCGAGCGTCCTGCTCCAGAACGAGAGCCGCGGCGGGGCGCTCCGATTCGAG
>JBICIB010000251.1:0-6274 GCA_043101415.1 Planctomycetota bacterium JB042
GCGAGCCCGCTGCTCGCGCTCCTCCCCCTCGTCGCGCCGTTCGCCGGCGCGCAGCCGGTCCACGTCCGCGCGATCCAGCAGCTCGACACGCTCTCGACCGGCATCGGTCTGAACCCGAGCATCGCGAACGACGGCCACCGGACCGTCGTCAGCTACTTCGACAACGGCACCGACCACGTCTTCGTCAGCGTGAGCGACGGCCGCGGCGAGTCGTGGGCCGGGCCGGTCCAGGTCGACACCGACGCGACGAACGCCAACAAGATCAGCCAGGTCGACGCGTGCCACGTCCACGGCGACGACGTCTACGTCCTCTGGAAGGACGAGCGGAACGGCTCGTCGGCGGACGACCTCTGGTTCCGCCGCTCGACCGACGGCGGCCTCTCGTTCACGCTCCCCGAGGTGACGCTCGACGACGGGTACTCCGGGAGCGGGCAGGTCCGGACGTGGAGGTTCGCGACGAGCCCCGGCGGGCCGCAGGGCGACTACCTGTACGCCCTGTTCGCCGCCGACGCGAACACGTCGGCGCCCGAGGAGCTGTTCCTCGTCTACTCGACCGACGGCGGCACGAACTGGAGCAACGCCCTCCTGATCGGCGGCGACGCGCAGAGCGGGGTCGACGTCGACTCGCTGGCGATCTGCGCGGACGGCCCCGTGGCGCACATGATCTGGGACGACGACTCGTCGTCGATCGGCAGCGGCAACGACAGCGTCTACTACCGCCGGATCGACGTCCAGGCGCAGACGCTCTCCGCGATCACGCCGCTCGACGTGACCGACACGCTCGACGCCGGCGACAGCCAGCAGGCGACGACGTACAGCTTCGGCATCGCGTGCGAGGGGGACCTCGTGGCCGCGGCCTGGCTGGAGGAGCGGACGAGCACCTCGAACGAGGAGCTCCGGGTCGCGATCTCGACCGACGGCGGAGCGTCCTTCGGCCCGGACGCGATCGTCGGCGGGTACGCCCCGGGCGTCGACGACGTCGACTTCTCCGACGTCCTGGTGACCGGCGGCGCGGTCTACGTGGCGTACACGGACAACCGGGTCTCGACCGGCACGCTCGACGACGTCTACGTGTCGGTCCTCCCGAACGCGATCTCCGGCGGGACGTTCACGGAGGTCGGCCCGATCTCCGGCGCGGAGGGCGGCTCCGGCGTCCGGCTGGCGGGGGCGGGGGACGTCGTCGGGGCGACCTGGACGTCCGACCTCTCGGGGAACCAGTACGCGGGGGGCGCGTTCACCCAGGACGGCGGCGCGACCTGGACGACCGACATCCGGCTGTCGGCGGACGACGGGAGCGTCGACGCGGACATCGCGGAGATCGGGTTCAACGCCGCCTACGGCAACTTCGTCCACGTCTGGCTGTCGAACGACATCGGCACGAACAACGTCTTCGCGTCCGGCTACCGCCCGCAGACGCTGGTCGCGAACGGCTTCGTCGCCGGCTCGACCACGGTCTCGTTCTCGTTCGCCCGCTTCCGCCCGACCGGCGGGAACCCGAACGGCGTCGTCTTCCTCGCCGTCTCCCCGGGCGCGGGGAGCTTCCTCCTCCCGGACGGGCGCGATCTCGGCCTCGCCGTCGACGCGCTCACGGTGATCGGGACGACGATCCTGCCGTTCCTCTCCTCGCCGATCGCCGTCGACGGTTCGGGGACGACGACCTCGATCCCGACGAACCTGCCGCCCGGGTTCACGATCCACGCGGTCGGCATGGGGTTCCAGACCGACGCGAACGACGCCGGGGTCGTGACGGACGTGATCCCGATCGAGGTTCCCTGAGGTTCCCCGCGCTCCCCGAGCGCCGAGCCGCCGCGGAACGAGGCACCTCCGCTTCGTTTCGCGGCGCGCGTTACGATCCGAACCGCCCGCGGCCCGGCGCCAACGCCGGTTCCGCGGGCGTCTCGCGTTCGGCACGCCGGGTGATGGGGCCCGGGGGCACCGCCCGCTCCCGCGGGCTCCCGTCCCAGGAACACAGGAGACGCTCCCATGATGCACCGGACCCTCGTCACCCTCGCCGCGGCCGCGACGCTCGTCGCCGGCGCGGCCCTCGCGCCGCGCGCCGACGCGCAGCTCTGCTTCGGCGACGACAACCTCTCGAACGGACAGTGTTGGCAACCGACGCAGGCGAACCTGCCGCAGTTCCCGGGGATCGCGCTCCCGGGGCTCGGCGTCTGCTGGAAGGGGTGCGACCCGAACCAGAAGGAGGAGATCAAGGTCGAGTTCTCGCCGCCGGTCCAGACCGTCTGCTCCGAGTACGTCAGCGACGTCCGGGTCACGCACGTCCCGAGCGGCGTGATCCTGCTGATCGGCAAGGCGGTGCTGAACTACACGCGGACCTGGGGCGAGGTCGGCCCGAACAACGTCCAGTACCAGGTCTGGCGGATGGTCGCGAAGGCGGACCTGACGCACGTCGTGACGCCGGGGACGCCGCCGACCTGCTACGCGCCGCTCGCCGCGTACCCGAGCACGTTCTTCTACGGCTACGTCGACTACGCGCGCCGCTGCGCCGCGGGCGCCGGGTTCGAGAACTCGCTCGTCCTCTGGACCGGCTGCGACTTCCTCCAGCACCGCCCCGGCATCTCCGACTTCCCGGGCGTGGCGCTCCCCGACCTGTCGATGGCGGTCGTGGCGCCGCACACGAGCGCCAACCCGTTCGTCCCGATGAACCTCCCGGCGCCCGGCGGCGTGAACGTCGACGGCGCGGTCCGGAACCTGCAGAACCCGCTGGCGCCGGTCTGCACGACGAACGAGCGGCTGGGCCAGGGCGCGATCGCTCCGGTCGCCGCGGGCTGCCTCTGCCCGCTGTCGCCGGTCCCGATGCAGCAGACGCTCTCGGTCGTCAGCGGCGTCGGCACCTGCCCGGACGCGACGGGGCTCCCGAGCAGCTTCGCGTCGCAGGCGATCGGCTTCCCGAACGTCCTCCCCTGGTTCCACCTGATCCAGACGAGCATCGGGACCTGGTCGACGATGGCGTCGTACCCGGGGCAGGAGGCGGCGTGGGTGAACGAGGGGCTGTTCCGGACCCACGACTCGTGCGGCCCGGCCGACTTCTTCGAGGTCTACTACGGCTCCACCACGGCGAAGGGGTACCCGGTGCTCCACCCGGTCGCGCTCTCGGTCTTCACCGATCTCGCCGACAACTGGACGGTCCCGCTCGCCGGGCCGTACACGTTCCCGCTGGTCGGTTCGATCCGCACGACCGATCGCGTGATCTTCATGACCACGCCCTGAGCGCGCGCTCCTCGAACGGCGGGACGGCGCCGGGGACCGCGGAGGTTCCCGGCGCCGTCCGCTCCCGTCTCCCCCGGCGGGAGCGAGGCGAGGATCACTCTCCCGCCGTCGCCGTCTCGTCGCGGACGGTCGGCGCCGCCCGGAGGCAGCGGAGGCGCTTCGGCTCGCGCACGAAGAACGCGCCGTCGATCGCCGCGACGCCGACGACCTTCCCGTCGACGGCGAGCCGGCTCTCCGCGACGACCTCCGGACCGGCGTCGTCGATCGTCGCCACCGTGGTCTCCCCGTCGGTGCCGAACAGCCAGACCCGCCCGTCCGCGGCGATCGGGGAGGACCAGGTCGCGGACGGGAGGCGGTGCTTCCAGAGGATCCGTCCGGCGTCGCGCGACAGACAGACGAGGACGCCGCTCTTGTTGACGAGCAGCACGTGCCGGTCGAGCACGAGGGGCGAGCCGAACCCGCAGGCGACGGTCCGGGGCGCGCGCCAGACGATCCGCGGGCGGGGGTCGTCCCCGCTCGGTCGGAGGAACGCCAGGGTGCCGTCGCCCGACGAGGCGCCGACGACGACGAGGTCTCCGAGGACGGTGGGGGACGGGATCGTGTTCCCCTCGACGTCCTCCAGCACCCACGTGCGCCGCCCGGTCGCCGCGTCGAACCCCTCGACCGAACCGGCCGAGCTGACGACGACCTCCTCGCCGCTCGGGCCGCGGGTGACCACCGGAGTCGTCCAGGAGATCCGCGGCGTCCGATCGACCTTCCACCGATTCTCTCCGGTCTTCCGGTCGACGCAGAGGAGGTAGCTCGGACCGTCGTGGTCGACGAGGACCACGACGCCCTCGTCGGTGAGCGCCACGCTCCCTCCGAGCCCGTGGTTGCCGACGAACGGTCCGTACTCCTCGGCGAGCGCGCGCCGCCAGCGGACCTCGCCGTCCCCGTCGAGCGCGACGAGATCGCCGCTCTCGAAGAACGCGAAGACGTCCCGGCCGTCGACGGCCGGGGTCGGGGCGGCCTGCGAGACCATGTCCGAGAGCGGGATGCGGAGGGAGGCGTCGAGCGTCCGGCGCCAGACGAGCGCGCCGTCGGCGGCGTCGAGGCACGAGACGATCAGGCGCTCCTTCTCCTCGCCGTCGACCGACGTCACCACGACGCGGCCCTCGTCGATCACGGGGCTCGACTGGCCCGTCCCGGGGAGGTCGACGCTCCACGCGACGCCGCGCTCGTCCGACCACTCGGTCGGGAGGCCGCTGGCGTCCGAACGTCCGCCGGCGCCGCCGCGGAACTCCGACCACCGGTCGCCGGGCGCTCGAGACGTCGCGCCGCGCTCGACGTCGGGCCGCTCCACCGGCGGCCGCACCAGGAGGATCCGGACCGCGGCGCCGCCCGGGTCGGGGGCCGCGACGAGGAGGTGGCCGCGGTACGGGAAGGCGTGCGTCTCGTCCCCCGCGACCTCGAGTTCGTCGAGGAACGGAGTCCACCCGTCCTCGCCGGGTGCGAACGTGCGGACCGCGGCGCTCGGGACGAGGTCCCCCGCGGCGTCCGCCTCGTTCCCGCCGATCAGCACGAGCCGCCCTCCGAGCGGGACGAGCCGGCCGCCGGTCCGCGGGCGCGGCGTCCGCGGGGCCTCGCTCCAGGTGAGCCGGTCGAGATCGAGGACGTCGACGGTGTCGGTCGGGGCGCCGTCCGCGTCGAGGCCGCCGGCGAGATGGACGCGGCCGTCGAGCGCGCCGATCGCGAAGTCGCTCCTCGGGCGGGGGAGGGCGATCCCCGCGTCCTCGAAGCCGGCCTCCGGTCGGGCGACGCTCGCGCGGCGCACGGCGACGCCGGCGCGCCGCGTCGCCGCGTCCGTGCCGCCGAACGCCCAGAGCTCGCGGCCGTCGAGGTGCCAGCCGCACGCGCCGAACGCCTCCGCGAGCGTCGCCGCCTCGCTCCAGGTGCCCGCCTCCGGATCGAGCTGGAGGAGGCTCGTCGCGCCGTCGCGGATGCCGTACGCGTTCCGGCCGCCGGACGAGGTCCAGGTCCGGAGAGGGGCGCGGCCGCGGGGCGGGGCCTCGACCTCCGACACGGCGAGCGTCCGGAGATCGACGCGGGTCCCGTGCTTCCCGAACAGCAGGAGCTCGTGACCGCGGAGCAGCGCCCCGGACCGGCCGGGCGTCGGGTCGGCGGTCGGGACGACGAATCGGCGGACCTCGGCCGGGCGGGGCGTCGCCGGCCCGAGCGGGACCCGCTCGACGTGCCGCGGCCGGACCTCGCGCCCGATCCCGCCGATCGCGCAGACCTCCGTCGACGAGCTCGGGACGAGCTGGTGGAAGAACCGCGGGAAGACGAGCGTCGCGACCGTGCGCCACGCCGGCTCGCCCGGGGCCCACGCATGCACCACGCCGTCCATGCCGCTCGCCACGACCTTGCCGTCGACCCCGACCGCCGCGACCCCGAACCCGGGGCCGGGGAAGTCGGGGCCGGTCGACCACGTTCCGGTCGCGGGGTCGAGCACGTCGACCCGCGAGGAGATCTCCCGGTCCGACGTCATGCCGCCGAGGACGACGAGTCGACCGCCGGCCTCCGCGACGGCGAGGGCGCGGCGCCGGAACGGTTGGGGAACGCTCCGCCAGCCTCCGTCCGGAGCGTCGAGGTCGATCGCCAGCACGTCGTCGTGCCAGTGGGCCGCGCCGCCGTCGCCGTCGAGGTCCCACCCGCCGGCGAGGTAGAGCGTCCGGCCGATCACCGCCGCCTCGTGCGACGAGCGGGGACGCGGCAGGGCGGGGAAGGCGCTCCATTCGCCGGTCGCCGGATCGAACCGGGCGCATTCGCCGGTCGAGCGGGTGACGTCGTCGACGATCGTCATCCCGCCGGCGCGGACGAGCGTGCCGCCGTCGGCGACGAGGGCGACCGATTGGATGCGGAGGTCGTTCGGGAGGAGCTCGACGTCCGACGGGTCGCGCAGGTTGATCCGCCAGAACGCGCGCGACTGGAACCGCGTCCGGTAGTCGTGGGGGCGCCCGGTGTACCCGCCGAGCACGTAGGCCGAGCCGTCGAGCGCGGCCGCGCC
>JBICIB010000252.1:0-9665 GCA_043101415.1 Planctomycetota bacterium JB042
AGAGGTTTCCGTTGGCGATCACCGTTCCGTCCGGCTGGACGAACGCGCTGGAGACCGCGCCGATCGGGCTGTCATGGGTCGTGTTCCGTTGCCACGCCACGAACCAACGGCCGCCGTGTGCGGCAGCTCGAGGCGCGCGGGCGTACGACGCCCCGATCACCCTCGGCGACGCGTCGAGCAGGCCTCCGGCCGCGAAGCGGACCCCGAAGACCGACTGGACGTGGACGTGGGTCGGGTTGTTCACGCCGACCGCGAGGAACGCCCCGTTCAGCGCGGCGACGTCGACCCCGTCGGCGCTCACCGGTTGGACCGCGACCGGTGCCGGGTCGAGCGGCGTCCCGTCCGCGAGGAGCCTTCGCGCGTATTGCATCCCTCCCTCGACCCAGGTGACCGCGAACTCGCCGCCGGACCGATCGGCGCGCGGACGACCGATCGACGGCGCCGGGCCGTGCACCGGAAACGGCTCCGGGTCGACCGGGCTCCCCCACGGGTCGAGCCGCTGCCCGACCAGCCGCATGCTCCCCGAACTCTCGCTCCGGTAGAAGACGACGTACCCCTGGTCGTACCGCACGACGCAGGCGCCGGTCTGCCGCGGCGCGCCCTGGGAGGCGACGGTCTCCGGTCCCTTCTGCAGGGCCGGGGAAACGCGGAAGGTGAAGACGTCCTCCGGGTACGGTCCGCCGGCGCGCCGGTCGGTCCACGCGAACCGGACGCCGCCGCCGGCGCCGCCGGCGGAGACGAGGTCGACCGGGTCCATCTGCGGCGACGGGAGGACCGAGACGCCGCCCGGGTCGAGCGCCAGGCCGGCGGCGGAGACGCGGCAGACCTTCAGGTCCGGGCCGTTCACGAACGAGTTCGGGAGCCAGGAGACGATGAAGTCGCTGCCGTTCCACGCCACTCGCACGCTCGGCTGCGACAGGAGCGGCTCGAGCGCGATCTGCTTGCCGCCCGGGTCGAGCACCTGACCGGAGGTCGACAGGCGGGAGAACCGCACCTGCCCGACCTGCGTGGACGACGTGTACGCGCCCCACGCGACGAGGAACTGCGCGCCGTCGCTCGCGACGCCGAGCGAGTTCGTGCTCCCTACGCTACCGAGCGCGATCGGCGCGGCGTCGAGCTTGCTCAGGTGGTCGTCGAACCGGATCGCCAGGGTCGACGTCGCGGCGCGGTAGGTGAGCAGGTTGACGTTCCCGGCGCGCGACAGCGAGAAGTCGAAGTAGAGCTGACTCGCCCCGAGCAAGGGGGTCGGCCCCGCGGAGAGCGAGCCGTCGGCCGCGACGCGGCGGAGGACGATGCTCTCCTCACCGGCCGAAGAGCCCTGGCCCGCGACCAGCCAGCCCGATCCGTCGCTCCCGAGGCCGTACTGGACGGAGCTCGACCAGTCGTACGTCAGGATGTCGATCGGCACGGCGTCGAGGACCTGGCCCGAGGGGGAGACGCGGACGCCCCGGATCGCCCCCGCCCAGTAGAACTGCGTCGGCTCCTGGCTGTGCCAGGTCACCAGCCAGAGGGCGCCGTTCCACGCCACGCGCGGCTCGTCCTGGAGACCTGCGCCGCGATCGATCGGGATCGGGATCGGGTCGAGGAGCGAACCTCCCGGCCCGACCCGGCTGGCGTAGACATCGCTCCCGGTCTGGTCGATCGAGAGCGTTCCGGTCCGGACCGCCCGCCCGTCGGTCCACGCGCGGTGGGCGACGCCGTCGGGGCCGACGGCGAGCGCCGGCTCCCGCTGGTCCCCCGCCGCCGGCCGCACGACGGCGTCGCCAGGGAGGAGCGTCGGCGACGAGAGCGTCGGCGGCTGGGCGGAGAGGGGCGCGGCGAGTGCCGCGAACAGGAGCATCGGGGCGAGCGGACGCACGCCAGCGTCGGACGACATGATCGAACCTCCTTCGTGGACTCGCCGGGGGGGCGGTCGCCGGGAGGGCATGCGCCATCCGCGCGTCGGTCCGGGCAGCCGGGGCGGGTTTTCGGACGATTCCCTTGCCGCGGCCGTGCCGAGGAGATCAGTCCGCCGCGCGGGCGCGCGAGCTCCGGACCTCGATCCCGTACCGCTTCAGCTTGGCGTAGAACGCGGCGCGCGAGATGCCGAGGCTCTTCGCGGCGACGTCGCGATGACCCGCGCTCTCCTCCAGCGCCAGCCGCATCGCCGCCTCCTCGATCTCCACCATCGGCCGGACCGCGGTGACGAGGCCGGTCGCGGTCCTCGCGGAGGAGTCCGGCGGCTCGAGGGCGAGGTCCGACGCGTCGAGGACGTCGGTGTCCGACAGGTGGAAGAGGCGCGTCACCTCGCTCCGGAGCTCCCGCGCGTTCCCGGGCCACGCGTGCCGGCGGAAGACGTCGAGCAGCTCGCGGCGGAAGACCTTGCGGGTGCCGTGTCGCCGGTTCAGGTCGGCGAGGAACGACGCCGCGAGGTCGGTGACGTCGTCCGGCCGCTCCCGGAGCGCCGGGATCCGGAGCGTCGCGCCGCGCAGCCGGTAGTAGAGGTCCTCGCGGAACGTCCCGCGGCGGACCATCTCCGGGAGGTCGCGGTGCGTGGCGCAGACGATGCGCACGTCGACCGGCCTCTCTTCGCTCGCCCCGACCGGCCGGACCCGCCCCTCCTCGAGGACGCGGAGGAGCTTCGCCTGCGCCGCGAGCGGGAGGTCGCCGATCTCGTCGAGCAGGAGCGTCCCGCCTTCCGCGCGGACGAACAGCCCCGGGCGATCGCGCTCCGCGCCGGTGTACGCGCCACGGACGGCGCCGAACAGCTCCGCCTCGAGCAGCGACTCCGGGATCGCCGCCACGTTCTCCGCCACGAACGCGCGCCCCGCCCGCGCGCCGAACGCGTGGATGCGGCGGGCGAGGACCTCCTTCCCCGTGCCGCTCTCGCCGGTGAGGAGCAGCGGCAGGTCGGTGCGGGCGAGCCGATCCGCCTCGTCGAGCAGGGCGCGGACCGACGCGCTCCGTCCCACGAAACGAGGGGCGTCGGACGGCGGACCGTCGAGCAGGCGCAGACGCGCGGCCGAGACGCTCATGGAGAATCTCCGGGGGTGCGGAACCGATGTCTCTTCCTCACCGTGCATGCGCCGTCTCGCGACGGAACCGGTCAATCTCGACGATGCCGTAACCAACTATCTATCCATGACGTACGGCCACGGGCCGGAAATCCTCCCGAGACCGTCCGGGATCGAGATGGTCACCGTCCTCTTCCCGGTCGGAGGGCCGACCCGCCCGCTCGGGTGTGGACGTTTCCCCAGGGGAGCGGCGCGGTACGCTCGTCGCATCGGGCCGACGGGAGTTCCCCCTTCGGAATCAGGTCCCATCCGACCCCATGAACGAGCTGACCCGGATCCTGGAGAACGCGGAACGCGGCGACGAGGGCGCGAGCGAGCGCCTGGCGGCGCTGGTGTACGACGAACTCCGCGAGATGGCCCGCCGTGAGATGCGCGGCGAGCGCCGGGACCACACCCTCCAGCCGACGGCGCTGGTGAACGAGGCGTACCTCCGCCTGCTCGGGGACGAGGGGACGTCGTTCGAGAACCGGGCCCACTTCTTCGGCGCGGCCGCGTCGGCGATCCGCCGCGTGCTGGTCGAACACGCCCGCCGTCGCTCCCGGCTGAAACGGGGCGGCGGGCGGGAGCGGATCGACCTCGACGAGGCGCTCGACGCCGCCGATCCGATCCGGGACGACCGGCTGCTCGCGCTCGACGAGGCGATGGAGCGGCTCGCGTCGTTCGACGAGGCGAAGGCGCGGCTGGTCGAGCTGCGGTTCTTCGCCGGCATGACCGTCCCGGAGATCGCGAGGGCGCGGCGGGTGTCCGAGAGCACCGTCGCGCGGGAGTGGAGGCTCGCCCGGTCCTGGCTCCAGGGCGCCCTCGACGAGGAGCCGCCGGATGGACCCTGAGCGCTGGAGACGCGTCGAGGCGCTCTTCAAGACGGCGATCGACCTGGACGGCGCGGAGCGCGAGGCGGCCCTCGACGCCGGATGCGGCGACGACGCGGAGCTCCGCCGGGCGGTCGAGCGGCTCCTGTTCGACGAGGAGCGGTCGCGCGACCTCGTCACGCGGCTCGGCGTGATGGCGCCGGACGACGAGGCGGCGGACGACCACCTGGTCGGGCGGCGCGTCGGGCGGTACCGGCTCGAGGAACGTCTCGCGGCCGGCGGCATGGGACTCGTGTACCGCGCGCGGCGCGACGACGGCGTGTTCGAGCAGCAGGTCGCCGTGAAGCTGATCCGCGCGGAGACCGCGACGCCCGCGATGCGCGAGCGGTTCGAGTTCGAGCGCCGGGCGCTCGGCGCGCTGCAGCACCCGAACATCGCGAAGCTGTTCGACGGCGGGACGACCGACGAGGGGACGCCGGACCTCGTGATGGAGCTGATCCACGGCTCCCCCATCGACACCTGGTGCGAGGAGCACCGCCTCCCGCTGCGCGATCGCCTCCGCCTCTTCGTCCGGGTCTGCCGCGCCGTCCACTTCGCGCACCAGAGCCTCGTCCTGCACCGGGACCTGAAGCCCGGGAACGTGATGATCGATCGCGACGGGACGCCGAAGCTCCTCGACTTCGGCATCGCGCGCCTGCTCGACGACGGAGACGAGGTCGCCCGCGCGCGGACGGTCACGATGGCGCGGGTGCTGACGCCGGAGTATGCGAGCCCCGAGCAGCTCCGCGGGGAGTCGTTGACGACGGCGAGCGACGTCTACTCGCTCGGGATCGTGCTGTACGGGCTCGTCACCGGCCAGATGCCGTTCCGGAGCGACAGCCGGAGCGCCGCCGAGTGGGAGCGGCTGGTCACCGAGCGGGAGCCGACCCGGCCGAGCACGGCGCTCGCCGCGCGCGCCCGGGCGGACGACGCGGCGGGCGAACGGTTCGCGCAGACGTGCGGTTCGACCCTCGGCCGGCTCAGCCGCGAGCTGCGCGGCGACCTCGACCGGATCGTGTTGATGGCGCTCCGAAAGGAGCCGGCGCGCCGGTACGCGTCCGCGGAGCAGCTCGCCCAGGACGTCGAGAGGTTCCTCGACGGCCTCCCGGTCTCGGCGCGGGAGGACTCGCTCTCGTACCGGGCGGTCAAGTTCGTGGGGCGCAACCGGATCGCGGTCGCGGCCGGCCTGTTCGTCTTCCTCTCCCTGGTCGCCGGGATCGCGTCGACGTGGCGCATGTCGCTCGTCGCGCGCGAGGAGGCGGTCCACGCGGAGATCGAGGCGACCTCGTTCCAACGGATCGCCGAGTTCCTGCTCGACGCGTTCCTGGTCACCGGCACGATGTCCGGAGACGAGGAGCGGCGCCGGGCGCGGGAGACGATCGAGCGTCAGGCGGCGCGCGTGCGGAGGCAGTTCGCCGGCTCGGATCACCTGCGGGCGAACCTGCTCGACGCGCTCGGCGGCGTCTGCCTCCGACTCGCCCTCCCCGCCGACGCGGAGGGCCTGATCGAGGAAGCGCTCGAGATCCGCCGCGAGGAGTTCGGCGATCGGAGCCTCGAGGTGGCGCTCAGCCTCTCCAGCCTCGGCCGGCTTCGCTATCAGGAGCGCGACTTCGAGGCCGCGGAGGAGGTCCTCACACGAGCCCTCGACCTGCACCGCTCGCTCCCGCACGGCGTCCACACCGACGTCGCCACCGTCGCGAACGACCTCGCGTGCGTGCTGCGGTCGAAGGGAGAGTCGGAGCGGGCGGAGGTCCTCCACCGCGAGGCGCTCGCCCGCCGGATCGTCGAGCAGGGAGAGGAGAGCCTGAAGGTCGCGGAGAGCCTGAACAACCTCGCCTACGTCCTGAACGACCGGCACCGATACGACGAGGCGGTCTCGATGCTGAGGCGCGCGGTGGCGGCGCGGGAGGCGATCCTCGGGCCCGACCACGCGCTCTCCCTGCAGACGCGCCACAACCTCGCGATCACGCTGTCGTACCTCGGCGCGACCGACGAGGTCGAACGCGAGCTCCGGGCGGTGATCGACGGCTATCGGACCTTGCGCGGCGCCGGCGCCGAGGGGCTCGCGCGCTCCATGACGAGCCTCGCTTCGTTCTACCTCGTGACGGACCGGCCGGACGAGGCGCTCGAGACGATCGACGAGGCGCTTCGGCTGGAGGTCGCGCGGCTCGGCGAGGACCATCCGGCCCTGGCGAAGCTCCGCGAGCGGCGCCGGACGATCGTCGAGCGATCCGCCGCGATCAACGCGGGGCGGGAGGACTGAAGCGCGCGGAGACGGCGGCGCGCGCGACCGGCGCCACCGGCTCGACCGCGGAGCAGGCGACCCGCCCCCCCGGGCCGACGGCCGTCTCGAGCGCCTCCACGACGGCCGATTCGACGTCCGCCACCGACCCCTCGGCCCGGACGACGAGGGCGCCGGACGGCAACCCCTCGGTCGGCGCCGGCACCGCACCCCCGACGAGGAGGAGCATCGGGGCGCCGAAGCGGACGACGTCGAGGGCGTCGAACGGCGTCGGAGGGGCGGCCGCCCCGGCCGAAGCCACCACCGCGGCGACGTCCTGCCCGATCGCCTCCCGGGCGACCACCGCGCCCGTCCGGCCGGCGACGATGCGATACCCCGCGCTCAGGAGCCGCAGCGCGATCTGCTCGCGCACGTCCGTCCTCTCCTCGACCAGCAGCACCGTGCCGCGGCCCGTGTCGAGCATCGACCCCAGGACCAGGGCCCTCTCCTCCGACTTCGACGAGGTGCGGTCGCTCAAGGCGCCTCTCCCGACTGGGCAGTGAACCGGGCAAGGTTCGACGGTCGGTATCGGCTCCGGGATCCCTCCGAATCCAGCCGGACCCGCACGAGCGGGGCGGGATGCGACGGCCGGAGTCGCACCGATGGGACATCCGTCGGTCCCGGACGGACGGGCTGCTAGGCTGAGCGCGCGATCCGGAGGACCCGCATGAACGAGACCCCGCGTGACTGGGGGAAGGCGTCGCCGCACCCCGAGGAGCAGAGCTTCCTGGAGGGGCCGAAGCGCCGGCTCACCGAGTTCCTGCGCGCCTGCCGGATCTTCGGCGAGTTCATCCGCGGATTCCGGGCGCTGCACTTCCAGCCTCCCTGCGTGACGGTCTTCGGCTCGGCCCGGACGGCCGAGACCGACCCGCACTACCTCCTCGCGCGCGAGATGGGCCGCCGGATCGCGCAGGTCGGATTCACCGTGATGACGGGCGGCGGGCCGGGGATCATGGAGGCCGCGAACCGCGGCGCCAAGGACGTCGGCGGGCGCTCGATCGGGTGCAACATCGAACTGCCGCACGAGCAGCTCCCGAACCCGTACCTCGACCGGTGGGTCGACTTCCGTTACTTCTTCGTGCGGAAGGTGATGCTGGTGAAGTACAGCTACGCCTTCGTGATCCTCCCGGGCGGGTTCGGGACGATGGACGAGATCTTCGAGACGCTGACGCTCGTGCAGTGCCGGAAGATCCGGAATTTCCCCGTCGTGCTCATGGGGACCGACTACTGGCAGCCGCTCGTCGACTTCCTGCGCGACAAGATGGAGGCGGAAGGGAAGATCAGCGCGGGGGACATCGACCTGATGACGCTGACCGACGACCCGGACGAGGCGATGCATCGCATCACCGAGTGCGCGAAGCAGCGGTTCGGGCTGCAGCTCGAACCGCTGAAGAAGCCGAACCTCCTCCTCGGCGAGAAGGCGTGACGTGGCCCGCCGGGTGGTGATGTGCGCGCTCGGCGGGAACGCGCTCCTCCGCGCCGGCGAGACGCCGTCGATCGAGGCCCAGTTCCGGAACGCGCGGCGGGCGTTGAAGCCGCTCGTGCCGATGCTCCGCGAAGGGGTGGCGCTCTGCCTGACCCACGGGAACGGGCCGCAGGTCGGCCAGATCCTGATCCGGAACCAGGAGTCCCTGGGGAAGGCGTACGGGATCCCGCTCGAGGTGGCCGTCGGTCAGACCGAGGGGGAGATCGGGTACCTGCTGCAACAGACGTTCGTGAACCTGCTCGCGAAGGAACGACTGCCGCGGGACGTCGTCGGGCTGCTGACCCAGGTCGAGGTCGACCCGCACGATCCGGACTTCAAGCAGCCGACGAAGCCGGTCGGACCGTTCCTGTCGAAGCCGAAGGCGGACGCGCTGGCGGAGCGCGGGTTCGACGTGGCCCACGAGCGCGGCCGCGGGTGGCGCCGGGTCGTCCCGAGCCCGAAGCCGCTCCGGATCCTCGAGGCGCGGGTGGTGGCGGAGCTGGTCACGAAGGGGTGCGTGGTGATCGCGGCCGGCGGCGGAGGGATCCCGGTGGCGCGGCGCCGCGGGGGGTTCGAGGGGGTCGCCGCGGTGATCGACAAGGACCGCGCGGCCGGCGTGCTCGCGCGTCAGCTCCGGGCGCACCGGATGCTGCTGCTGACGGGGGTCGACCACGTCATGCTCGGGTTCGGGACGAAGCGCGCTCGGCCGGTGCGCGAACTCGACGTGCGCGAGGCGCGCCGGCTCCTCGACGCTGGGGAGTTCCCGCCCGGGAGCATGGGACCGAAGATCGAGGCGGCGATCGAGTTCCTGACGAACGGGGGCGAGGAGGTGCTGATCACCTCGCCCGAGAGACTGACCCGCGGCCTGGCACGGAAGTCCGGGACGTGGATCGTCCCCTGAACGAACGGATCCGAACGGAGAGGCGATGAGAGCTCTGGTCCTCCCTCACGGCGACGAGGCCCCGCGGTTCGGCGAGGAGGTGTTCCTCGCCCCGAACTGCACCATCGTGGGGAACGTCACGCTCGGCGACCGCGTGTCGATCTGGTACGGCACGATCCTGCGGGGGGACGTGCATTCGATCACCATCGGGGCGGACTCGAACGTGCAGGACGGGACCGTGTTCCACGGGACGCTCGGCGAGTGGCCGGTGGTGCTCGGCGAACGGGTCTCGATCGGCCACTCCGCGATGGTGCACGGCGCGGTGATCGAGGACGACGCCCTGGTCGGCATCGGGGCGCGGGTGCTGGACGGCGCGCGGGTCGGGAGGTTCTCGCTGATCGCGGCGGGCGCGGTGGTGCGCGAAGGGATGGTCGTGCCCGAGCGCTCGCTGGTGGTCGGCGTGCCGGGGAAGGTGAAGCGCGAGCTGACGGACGAGGAGTTGGAGCGCATCACGCGGACCCCCGGGCGGTACCGGAAGCTGGCCGCGGACACGCGCGAGGCCTGCCTGGCGGCGGGGCTGCCGGATCCTCGGCCCGATCCTCGGCCGGAACGCTCGGTGTGAGACGGGGGGCTGAGACGGCGCGCGGCGAGAGATCGCACACTGGGTGGTTTCCGGGCGGGGGGAGCTCCGGTTCGGGGTCTGGCCAGGCCGTTGGGGCGGAGGGGCAGGTATTGCGCGGAGGGGAGCGCTGCCTGTCCGGAAGTTCGTGTTTCGTTCGGTTTCCGGTGGACTTCTGCGGAGAGTAGGTTAATATTGGCAACATGAAGGCGAGACAACGGTTGCTGTTTGCGGTGCGGAAGAAGGCGAGGAAGCGGAAGGCGTTTCGGGGAGAGCGTCGGCGGGTGCCTCATCGGACGCGGGAGGAGTTCACGGCGCAGGAGCCGACGCATGTGACGCTTCGGTTGGCGAAGGGGTTGCCGAGCCTGCGGAGGAGGGGGACGTTCGGCGTGATTCGCGAATGCTTCCGGCGGGCGAAGGTCCGGTTCGGCACGCGGCTGGTGCACTACTCGGTGATGGGGAACCACATGCACCTGCTGCTCGAGGCGCGGGATCGAGGGGCGTTGGCGCGGGCGATGC
>JBICIB010000253.1:0-2946 GCA_043101415.1 Planctomycetota bacterium JB042
CTCTTCCGATCTGTGATCTCCGCTCGGTTTCGAGTCGCGCTGCGGGGTCGCTCTCGGAGCCTCATCCCTCCTCCGGCCCCGCCTCGCCCGCTTCGGGCTTCCTCACCCGATTCCGGGGTGGGAAAGGGGGAGTCCGGTGAGGAAGTCCGAAGCGGGCGAGGCGGGGCCGGAGGAGGGATGAGGCTCCGAGAGCGACCCCGCAGCGCGACTCGAAACCGAGCGGAGACCCCTCCGGGTGCATCGCGCGAGGACGTGAGCGGGTCGGAGAGCTCGTCCCTCCTCCGGCCGCCGCCGTGGCGAACGCCCAGACGTTCCCGAACGCGTTCCTCGCCCCGCGCGTAGCGGACGACCGCCCCGCGCGTAGCGGACGACCGCCCCGCGCGCAGCGGCTAGTAACTCTCCGCCTCGCCCGGAAACTCCCCCTCGACCACGTCCTCCCGGTACGCCTCCAGCGCCGCGCGCACCACGCCCCCGACGTCCGCGTACGACCGCACGAACTTCGGCACGTGCCCGAACGTCAGACCGACCACGTCCGTGAACACCAGGATCTGCCCGTCGCACTCGGCCCCCGCCCCGATCCCGACCGTCGGGATGTCGACCGCCGCGGTGATCTCCGCGCCGAGCGCCGCGGGGATCCCCTCCAGCACGACCGAGAACGCCCCCGCCGCCGCGACCGCGCGCGCGTCCTCGACGATCCTCCGCGCCGCCTCGTCGGTCTTCCCCTGCACCCGGAACCCGCCCATCTGGTGCATCGCCTGCGGCCGGAGACCGACGTGCGCCATCACGGGAACCCCCGCGTCAACCACCGCGCGGACCGCCTCCGCGCGCTCGATCCCGCCCTCCAACTTCACCGCCGCGACGCCCCCCTCCTTCACGAAGCGGACGGCGGAACGGACCGCCTGCTCGACCGACGCGTGGTAGGTCCCGAACGGCAGGTCGCCGACGACCAGCGCGCGCGTCGCGCCCCGGGTCACGGCCCGGCCGGCGTGGATCATCTCGTCGAGCGTCACCGGGAGCGTCGACGGGTGGCCGAGCGCCGTCGGCCCGAGCGAGTCGCCGACCAGGATCAGGTCGATCCCGCTCTCGTCGACCAGGCGCGCCGTCGGGTAGTCGTACGCCGTGAGCGCCGTGATCCGCGTCTTCCCCTTCATGGCCCGGATCGCGGGGGCGGTCACCTGCTTGCGTGGAGGAGGAGTGCTGCTCATCCCCACGATCATACGCCCGGCCCCGTAGAATCGTCCGCTCGACCGTCCGCACCGGAGACCGCCATGCGTCCGCGTCCCGCCCTCTCCCTCCTCCTGCTCGCCCTCGCCGCCGCGGCCCCGGCCCGCGCCGCGGGCGAGGAGTCGTGGAACCTGATGCTGGTCGACGGCCGCGAGGCCGGATACGTCCATTCGGTGACCGAGCCGACGGCCGACGGCGGGCACGTGACGACCGTCGACAGCCTCTTCCGGATGAAGCGCCTCGGCAGCGAGGTGAAGGTCGGGACGACGATCACCACCCACGAGGACGCCGCGGGCCGGATCACGCGCATCCGGCAGGTCGCGGACATGGCGGCGAGCGAGACCGTCTCGGTCGGCGAGGTGCGCGACGGCGAGCTCGTCGTGACCACGACCGTCCAGGGGAAGGACTGGAAGTCGTCGATCGAGTGGCCGGACGACGTCCCCGGACCGGTCGAGCTGGAGCGCCGGCGCCGGGCGGCGGGGGACGCCCCCGGGACGACCCTCACCTTCCTGCAGTTCGACTTCACGATCGGCGAGCCGTTCGAGCTGACGACGACCGTGGTCGGCGAGGAGACCGTCGAGATCGCCGGGGAGGAGCGACGCCTGCTGCGCGTCGTGACGACGAGCGACCTCCTCCCCGAGACCGTCGCGTGGCTCGACGACGAAGGCGGCGAGGTGAAGACGTCGACGTCGCTGATGGGGATGGAGATCACGACCGTCCCCGCCGGGCCCGATCAGGTCGCGCGGTTCCTCGACAGCGGCGAGTCGGCCGAGGTCTTCCTGCAGTCGACGATCCGGTCGAACGTCCGCCTCCCCCGCCCGCGCGACCTGACGTCGGTCACCTACCGCCTCGTCCCGAAGCAGGCCGGCGCGTCGCGGCCCGACCTCGAGGACGAGCGCCAGTCGATCGTCGGGCGCGACGGGGACGCGACCCTGCTGCGGGTCGAGCTCGTCGTCCCGCCGGAGGACCGCCGGCAGCGGCGTCCGATGGAGCAGGCGCCGGCCGAGCTCCTCGAGTTCCTCGAGCCGAACGCGTTCCTCCAGTCGGACGACCGGCGGCTGATCGCGATGGCGTCGCGCGGCGTCGGGGACGAGACGGACGCCTGGCGCGCGGCGCAGAAGCTGGAGGCGCTGGTCCACGACACGATCGAGGAGAAGTCGCTCGACGTCGCGTTCGCCACCGCGCTCGAGGTCTGCGTCGATCGGCGCGGCGACTGTTCCGAACACGCCGTCCTCCTCGCCGCCCTCTGCCGGAGCGCCGGGATCCCGTCGCGGGTGGCGATGGGTCTCGTCTACGTCGGGGGGATCTTCGGCGGCCACGCGTGGACCGAGGTCTCGATCGACGGGGAGTGGTACGCCCTCGACGGCACGATCGGTCGCGGGACGGCCGACCCGACCCACCTCCGGTTCGGCGCCAGCTCGCTCGCGAACGGCGGCCTCTCGACGGCGATGTTCGGCATCGTGAAGGGGCTCGGGGCGTTCGACCTCGAGATCGTCGAGTACGCGCACGGCGACGCCGTGGTGCGGGTCGCGATCGAGCGCGCGACGGCGTCGGTCGTCGACGGGGTGTTCACCGATCCGAACGAACGGCTCCGGTTCGTCGTCCCGGACGGCTGGACGGCGCGGTCCGGCGCGACCGACCTCCTCGAGATGTCGAACCTCCACACGGTCGCCCGGCTCCGCTCGGACGCGTCGTCCGGCACGATCCAGGTGCAGGCGTGGG
>JBICIB010000254.1:0-3713 GCA_043101415.1 Planctomycetota bacterium JB042
TCGAGCTCGGTCTCGACCCTCTCGATGCGGAGGACCGTCGTCTTGGCCCGCTCGAACTCTCTGCGGTCGTACTTCAGGCCCTGAAGAAACCGAGCGAGAGCCCGGACCTGCGGCCGAGGCAGCGGAACGGCGACGCGCCCGCGACGTGGATGCTTCCGGATGAACTTCATCCCGCCCTCCGCACGCGCTCTTCCTCGATCATCTCGATGTTCCGGATCCACCCGATCACGTCGACACGGTTGTCGCGCTTCGGGCGGTTCACCTCCCGCGCCGCCTTCTGGAGGACGTTCATCCAGCACACGTCTTCGGGCGTGATCTCGACGCCGAGGAACGCCGACCACATCGCCGCCGTCCTCGAGTGGTTGTCGAGGGGGTGGCCGTAGTCGCGGTTGCGATCCTCGGACGTGATCCGGGCCGCCTCCTCGAGGTAGCTCTCGGGAGGCGCGTCCATCGAGGTGGTCGAGCCGTTCATTCGTCTTGGTCCTCCTTGCAGATGACCGCGATCTGGTCGTCGGCCGTCACGCGGCAGACGATCCGCCCCTCCTCGAGGTAGGGCTTCACCTGCCGGCGGACGACGGCGGCGATGTTGTTGCGGAACTCCTCGGGATCCTGGCCGGCCGGTATCGGAATCAGGACCGCCTGCCCGGGAACCAGCTCCCGACCGGCGGCGATCAGATTCTCGTACTTGGACGTCCTGGTCCTTCGCTTCGGCTTCACCACGTCCGCCTGAACGACTCGGACGTGGTCATCGGGGTTCTCCCCACGACGCAGCGGCGAGGCCCCCTTCGTTGAGGACCTCTTCTTTTTCGCGGTCACTTCTGACCCTCCTTCTCCTTGGCAGGCTCCTCCCAGACTACGAGCTTGCCGCTGGGATCGAAGACAGGAGTGGCACTCTTCGACCATCTGCGCATCAGGCAGGGTTCCGCCTCGATGCGCACGTCCGGCAGGATCTGCCGCATGGAACCTACCATGATCTCCGAGACCTCCAGCGCCCTTTCGGATGCCAGGTCGTCGTCGGGGACCAGGAAGAGGATCTCGTCGTGGATGAAGCCTGGGGCGAAGCACCCCAGGAGGATCGAGTCGAGGGTCGGGTCGGAGCAGGCCCGCACGACGTTGAAGTGCGCCAGCTTGGCGCCCTCGGCCGACGGGGACTGGAGCGCGGAGCCGTTGCAGGCGGCGCAGTAGGTGGCGCCGGCGCGGTACATCCCGAGCGGCGTCGAGTAGGCGTAGCGGTCGGGGTTGCGCGGATCGCCGCACGAGTTGACCCACTCGAAGAACGCGCGCATCTCAGGGAAGGTGTCGAACCAGATCTCCTTGAGCTGGCGCGCGAGCATCGGCTCGACGTCGATGCCGTAGGCCTTCTTCGCCAGCTTGCAGAGGGTGTCCGGGCCGAGGCCACCGGGGTAGCCGAGGCCGACGGGCTTCGCGAACGTCCGGTAGTGCTTGAAGAACGCGCGGACCTCCTCCGACTCGCTCTCCTTCAGAGAGAGGAACGCCCGGTAGACGTCCATCGGATCGGATGCCTCGACCTCGCGGCACGACTCCCGGAAGTCCTCGTCGAGATAGAACGCGAGCTGCGAGCCGAGGTAGGCGTGCGGGTCGTTCCCGTCGTTGATGAGGTCGCGCAGCTTCGACTGGCCGAACAGCGAGTAGGTCTTCTGCGCGAGGGAGACGAGCTCGAGCGAGCTGTAGTCGCAGCTCCCCAGCAGCCAGCCGTCGTCGGCGACGTACATCCCGCGGACCCTCGGGTCCTGCTGCTGGATGTTGACGGACGGGTAGAGCGCCGGGCGGCTCTTCGAGTTCCCGTAGGAGGACGTGCGGCCGGACTCGACGAGGACGTTGAAGTTCGGGTAGCAGCGGTCGCCGTCGAGCTTGCGCAGCTCCTGGACGATCTTCTGGAGGGACTGGCGGTGCGCGTACTGCTCGAGGACCTCGTCGTGCTCGGCGAGGTCGGCCAGGATGTCGGACTCGGTGGAGACCTGTCCCTCGGGGAACTTCTCCGTCGGCTCGGTGTAGAGGACCGGACGGCCGAGGTTCTCGCAGACGCTCTTGACGCGCGCCTGGAGCTTCTTCTTGTCGACCGACTCCTTCTTCCCCTTCGTCATCCGGGGGTTGCCGTCGGCGTCGGTGGCGCCGTTCTTGTACGGCCGCGGGGGTTGGCCGGGGCGGAGGATCCCAGACTCGACGAGGAGGTTCAGACGATCGGGGGCGAGCTCGGTGTCGAGCATCGCCGCGATCTCGTCGCGCTTCGCGGGGTCGATCTTCAGCCCGCAGGCCGTCGAGAGCTTCAGCGCGAAGTCGACGCCGGTCTGGAAGGTCTCGGTCGCGACACTCCCCGGGCCTGCCCCGTCGCGCGTCTCGATCCGGTCCTCCTGCCCCTCGTAGACGAGGAGCGTGTGCCGCGCGTCGTCCTTCGCGTACCGGGCGGCGTCCTCGGGGTAGTCTTCGGCCTTCTTGCCGTCGAGCATCGAGTAGTGGAGGCGCCAAATGTCGTCGCCGTCCTTGTCGCCGGCCAGGTCGACGCCGAGGTAGTCGGCGGCGAGCGCGGCGAGGCTGTAGAGGATCGCCTTCTTCGACCCGTCGGGCATCTCGCGCTTGTCGACCCGCCCCGTCGTCGAAATGTTCAGCAGCTTCTCGCGGATGCCCGTGTCGGTGACGCGGCCGTCCTCGATCGCCTTCCAGATCAGCGGGAGGAGGTGAGGGAACGTGCGCGCGATGGCGGCCATGTCGAAGGCGACGTTGTGGCCGACGAGGAAGGTCTCCTTGTCCTCGAAGAGCCACCGGCAGAGGTCCTCGAGGTCGTCGCCGTTGCCGTAGAGCCCGACGTCCAGGTCGCCGTCCTCGTCGCGGGCCGCGAGCGAGACGCAGATCACCCGCGGCGCCACGTTCCCGGGGCCGATCAGGGTGGTCTCGGTGTCGAAGGCGACGACCTGGCGCATCAGCTTTCTCCGTGCTCGGCCTGGTGCTCTTCGCACTCGTCGAAGTGGTCGCAGGCGCAGTCGTTGCAGAGGACGATGCCGCAGGCGCAGTCGATCGCGTCCTCGAGCGGCATGGGCTCAACGCACCGATCGCAGATCGAGTCGGGAACGCACATCAGCCCTTGCCCTTCTTCGCACGCTCCTCGCGCTGGTGCTTCGCCCCGCAGACCGGACAGAACGTCATCATGAAGTCCGAGTCCTTGCCGCCGATCGCGATGCCTCGTGTGAAGATGGCGTCTGCCGCACCCGGCTTCGCCCGCCCGTCGGCAGCGATCGAGCGATCGAGGTGGCCCTCGTCGCAGAGCCATGCTGCGCCGTCGCAGAGGGTGATTTTCCCTCCCTTGACCTTGCACTTGTCCTTCGCCACGAAGTGTCTCATCAGCCCTCCCCTCCCTTCACCAGCTCCGGCCACGAGTGCTCGGTGACGCTGAACTCCTCGCGCTGCGACGGGTCGCTGGCCGCCAACATCCTCTCGGCGTCGATGCGCCGGGCGAACCGGAAGGCCTCCGACACGGAGACCAGCGCCCACCTCCCGTCCTTCACGCCGAAGCCCGTGCCGGTCTTGTGCTCGATGATCCAGGCGGCGTTCTCGCGGCTGCGACCCACGGCTCAGACCTCCACGAGCCGCGCCTCGGGCGCGACCATCTCGATCGGTGCGGGCTCGTCCTGCGCAGGGTCGACGATCTCCCGACCCCAGACCCCGAAGAGGAAACCGGCGCTGAGGGCGAACAGGAC
>JBICIB010000255.1:0-4090 GCA_043101415.1 Planctomycetota bacterium JB042
GTGCTCTTCCGATCTGCCGCGGCGTCCGCGGTCCTGCTCGCGCTGGCGCCGCCTCCGACGCGTCTCGGACGTGTTCTCGTCGCCGGGCTCGCGGGGATCCCGCTCCTCCTCGCGTTCCCCGCCGACGCGACGCTCGTCGCGTCCCTGCCGGCCGATCCGACGGTCACGGCCTGGGCCGACCTCGCGGGTCCGGTCCCCGGCGGCGCGCTCCTCCTGCTGCACCATCTCGGCTACGCGCTCGTTCCGCTCGCGCTGGCGGGGCTCTCCCGCCGGCCCGGTCCCGGACTCGGCCTCGGCGCCCTCGTCGGCGTCGCCCTCGGGCTCCTGATCGACCAGGTCGCGCTCGGGCGCCTCTCGGCCCTGGCCGGCGCCGCGCCGTTCGTGCTGGCGCTGGCGGGCCTCGCGCTCGCGCGCCTCGCCGAGCGAGAGCGCGGCGGCCGGGCGGCCCTCGGGCTCGCCACGGTCGTGGCGGCGGTGAACGCGCCCTCGTTCGTCTCCGACGTCCGGTCGGGGCAGCGGTTCCCGTGGCCGATCGCGCTGAAGCGGCTCGACGACGGCGGCGGACCGATCCACACGACGTTCCCCGCCCCGCTCCGGCGCGACACCGACCGCGAGGTCGTCCCGCTCCCGGACGACGAGGCGGCGCTCTCCGCGCTGCTCGACGCCGGGGGCGCGACGCTGTTGATCCCGGTCGAGGGCGGACGCGCCTGGGCGGCGGCGACGGACGACCTGCTCGCGACGATCGAGCGGCGGCGGCTCGCGGCGTTCGAGGTGCGGGTGAAGCGGTTCGACCTCTACCGGTTCGAGGTCCGCGCGTTCATCCTCCCGCCCCGCCGCTGAGGGGGGGCGCGCCGGCGAGCCGCAGGAGCGCCTCCAGCCGCGCGGCGCCGGGCGCGGCCGACCGGACGGCGGCGGCGATCTCCGCCACCTCGTCGTCGCTCCGACCGTGGAGGAGGTCGAGGAGCGCCGCCTCCAGCTCCGCCTGCCGGGGGTCGCGCGGGTGGTCGACCACCGAGCGGGCGAGCGTCCTCCCGGCCGCGGCGACGTCGCCGTCTCGCGCGAGCGCCCGCGCGGCGTACAGGTCGAGCGAGAGATCGAAGAGCTGCTCGTTCTGCCGCAGGATCGCCGGCGGGTACGGGAGCGGACGGAGTCCGGTGAAGAGGAGCCAGGCGCCGCCGACGAGGGCGACGCCGGTCAGGACGCGTCTCCCTTCGCCGGGATCGAACAGGCGGGCGAGGCCGACGCCGCCCGCCGCGGCGAGGAACGGCGCGGCCGGGAGGCGGTATCGCTCCGTCACGTAGAACGCGAGGAGCAGCACGGACGTCACGACGATGGGAAGGGCGAGCGGACCGCGCGGACGGGACGAGCGCGCGAACAGGCCGGCGAGGCCGAGGACGAGGAGGAGCGGGAACGGCACGAACCTCCCGGGGAGGAGGCCGAAGCGCTCGCGCTCGCGGTGGAGGGAGTGGTTGTCGTTCACGGGGTACGCGTCGACCGCGAACCGCAGCTTGTCGATCTCGCGCCGGACGGCCGCGCCGGGGTCCGCCTTCAGGAAGCCGAGGGCGGTCCGGTACGAGTGGTCGCGCTGCTCGGCGGGCGACGGGTCGCGGCCGAGGTGCGCCCGGGCGAGCGCTCGCTCGACCTCTCGCTCGTTCCCGACGCCGTCCGGGTATCCCGGCGGGAGGTCGTAGATCCCGCGCGCGCCGGGGTGGTTCCCGACCAGGAAGGTGTGCCCCTCGGAGTAGTTGACCGGGATCCAGTCGCCGGACGCCTCGTGGTTCCGGACGGCGGTCGCCGCGACCGGCACGATCGCGCCGACGAGGATCGCGGCCCGCCCCGGCCACGTGGCCCTCCCCCGCGGCAGGAACGCGACGAGGACCAGGAAGACGAGGTTCGCGGCCCGGGCGAGCGCGGAGACGCCGAGCAGGAGCCCCGCCGCGAGCCCGAGCCCGACGCCGCCGCCCCGCCGCGCCATCCGGTCGAGGAGGACGAACGAGGCCGCCGTCAGCGCGAGCGACGGGAGCGTGTCGAGCAGTTTCGTCTGGTGGAACGCGAACGGCGCGTAGCCGAGCAGCAGGAGGCCGGCCGCGAACCCGGCCGCCGCCCCGGCCCGGGCGTGCGCCAGGAGGAACACCGACGCGAGCGTGACGAGACCGAGGACGAGCTGCAGACGCCGGAACCGCGCCGCTCCGGCTTCGGTGTCGGCGTCGAGGCGGGCGAGGATCCAGGTCGTGAGCGGCGGCTTGTAGAACGCGCCCGGCCGGGTCTCTGGCCCTTCCGTCGACGTCCCGAAGTGCCGCCGGGCCTCCTCGAGGTAGACGAGCGAGTCGCCGTACGGCACCCGCGCGAGAGGGTCGGTCGCCTCGAACCGCCGGACGTCGTGGAGCCCGAGCGCCGTGGCCGCGGCGAGGAGGAGGAGGAGCGCGAGCGCGCCGGCGCGGGCGCCGCCGAACCGGGGCGGATCGCCGTCAGCCACCGATCGGGACGACGGCGCCGCTCGCGGTCACGCGCACCACCGCGTCCGCGTACCTCCGCCGGAACCCCGGGAAGAGCGACGGGTGGACGCACGAGGCGAGCAGCTCGAGCGAGTCGACGAGGCGCGGCCCCGGGCGGTTGAAGTAGGCGTTCCCGTCGGCGACGTAGACCCGGCCGGCGGCGACCGCGGGCCAGGAGTCCCAGGGGAGAACGCGCTTCAGGACGTCGATCTCCTCGAGCGCCCGCGACAGCGAGAAGCCGCACGGCTTGACCAGCACCACGTCGGGGCGGAGCCGCTCGAGCGCCCGAGGCGACGGGGTCGGGGCGCCTCCCCCCGCGCGCGCCCCGACCGGGACGCCGTGCGCGGCCTCGATGAGATCGGGCATCCAGGTGCCGCCGAGCATCACCGGCTCGATCCACTCGATCGTCACGACGCGCGGAAGGGAAGGCGCGTTCGACGCGATCCTCCGCACCGCGTCCGCGCGCGCCTGCAGCGAGCGCCGGAGGGCGACGGCCTCGTCCTTCCGTCCGACCGCCCGACCGACCCGGACGACGTCGTCGAGGACGTCGGAGAACCGCGTCGGACCGAGCGTGACCACGTCGACCAGCCGGTCCGCCATCGCGGCGACGGCGCGCGCGACGTCGGCGGCGGAGACCGCGCAGACCTCGCAGAGGTCCTGGGTGACGACCACGTCGGGACGGAGTTCGCGGAGGAGCGCGGCGTCGACCTCGTACATCGACACCATGTCGCACGCCGCCGTGCGGACGGAGGCGTCGATCTCCGCGCTGGAGCCTTCCGACGAGCAGCGGGCCTTCGTCAGGACGGGGAGGCCGACGACCTCCGGCGGGAAGTCGCATTCGTGGGAGATGCCGACCAGGCGATCGAGCGCGCCGACGGCGCAGACGATCTCGGTCGCCGACGGGAGGAGGGAGACGACACGGCGGGTCATGCGCGACTGTCCCAGCAGACGTCGGGTTGGCCGCGCCGGGCGTTCTCGACCCGGCAGAGGACGAAGAGGAGGTCGGAGAGCCGGTTCAGGTACCGGACCGAGGCGGGAGCCACGGTCTCGGCGCGGGAGAGCTCGACGACCTGCCGCTCGGCTCGCCGACAGACGCAACGCGCGACGTGGAGGTGCGCGGCGCCGATCGACCCGCCGGGGAGGATGAAGTTCTCGAGCGGCGGGAGTTCGTCGGTGAAGCGGTCGAGGTGGGCTTCGAGGGCGTCGACGTGCCGTTCCTCGACGATCGGGAGCTCGATCCCCTGGCGCTCGTCCTCGGGGAAGCAGAGGGCGGAACCGAGGTGGAACAGCTCGTTCTGGATCGGCCGGACGACCGCCGCGACGTCGTCGTGGAGGCCGGCGGCCAGCGCGACGCCGAGCGCCGAGTTCGTCTCGTCGACGGTGCCGTACGCCTCGATCCGGAGGTGGTCCTTCGGGACGCGCCGACCCGAGCCGAGGCTCGTGGTCCCGTCGTCGCCGGTCTTCGTGTAGATGCGCGTGAGGCGTGGCATGGCGTCATGTTACCGCTGGCCGAGCCGGTCCCGCAGCATCTCCACCGCGGCGAGCGAATCGACGAGGCCGGAGTCCCGACGCCGGTGCTTCCGTTTGCCGGCGCG
>JBICIB010000256.1:0-3606 GCA_043101415.1 Planctomycetota bacterium JB042
GCGTGTTCGGGTCGCCGGCGTCGATGCACGGGGAGCCAGGGCGGAGGTGGAGGTCAAACGCCGCGTCGACGAACGAAGGGTCGGCGTCGAAGTTGCCGATGCCGGGATGCCCCCCCTCGACGTCGGAGTAGGTCACGGCCGCGACGTTCCAGACCTGGCTCGCGACGTTGTCACGGACGATGCAGCTCGTGAGGACGGCGGGACCGTACACGCCGCCTGTCTCTTCCGGGCAGGACCCCGGACACGCCGGGACCTTCCCGCCGTTCTCCGTCACGGTGCAGCGGTCGAGCGCCGCCGTCGCACCCGCGGCGACGTAGACCGCACCTCCCCGCACGGAGCCGATGCCGAGGAAGTCGGCCTGGTTCCGGACGAACCGGCAGCGCGTGATCGTGGCGTGCGCGCCGGTCTTCACGGCGAGGCCACCGCCGTAGCCGTATCGCGTGCGGTTCTCGACGAACGTCACGTCCGAGAGGGTCGCGGTCCCGCCGGAGACCGCGACGCCACCTCCGTCCCCGTCGAAGCAGTAATTGCTCGCGACGAGGCAATGCACCATCGTCGGGGCGCCGAAGACCGCCGCGCCGTCCTGGTCGGAGGAGAAGTTGTCGACGAGGACGCAACGCCGCAGCACCGGGTCCCCGGCGACGCCGCCGCCGGGCGCCAGGATCGACTGGTTGTTTCGGATCACGCAGTCCTCGATCGTCGGCGAGGTCGTCGTCCCACCGAACGGCGACCCGACCCACGCGCTGATTCCCGCGCCGTACCCGTCGTCCTGCGAGAGGGGCTGGTGCCATCCGTCCTGGATCGTGAACCCCCGAAGAACGGTCGAGGGCGTCTCGCCGGTGTGGCACGTGACGACCGGACCGAGCGAGCCGCTCCCGCTGAGGATGGTGGCGGACGGTCCGCCCAGCCCGAGCACCTGGATCGCCTTCCCCTTGAGGTCGATGTGCTCGATGAACGTCCCGGGGTCCACCAGCACTCGGTCCCCGTCCACCGCCGCGTCGATCGCGGCCTGGATGCTCCCTCCCGACGGGACGTGGTGATCGGCGGCAGGCGCCCTCGCGGCCAGCAGCGCGACGAGGGTCAGCGCGAACGTGTCTCGGCTCATGATCGGTCCTCCTATTCTCCCCGGCGTCTCCGTTCGTGCGGGTCGTTCCGGGAGCGACTGCGCGCCGCGGCGGTGTCCCGTCTCCGCGCGGCGAGCGGCTGACAGGAGGTCGGCTCTACGGCACGACCACCTCGATCACGGGGCGGCTCAGGCCGTACGAGGCGTCGTAGGCTTGGAGGCAGGTGGTGAGCCCGAGGAGCCCCGGGTCGGCGGGGACGGTGAGCGTCAAGTAACCCGGGCCGCCGGCGATCGGGACCGCGGCGAGCGGCGGCGCGGGGTCGAGGAACAGCCAGCCCGCGGTCGGGTCGTGGGTCGGAACCCCCGCCGCGAGCGACAGGAACAGCAGCCCGCCCCCGGACGGGGTCAGCCACGAGAGCGTCCACGGCTTGCCGAGCGCGACCGGTCCGCTCGAGACCAGGTCCTGCGCGAGCGGATGGTGATTCTGCACCACGGTCGGCGGACCGTCCGGCTGCTTGCCGAACGGCGGGAGCGGCCACGTCGAGGAGGTCGTGCCGTCGTAGACGTCCTGACCCTTGCCGCCCAGGACGACGCTCCCCGCCTCGAACAGCGTCTGGGCCACGATCCCGGGGCCGCCCTCGCCGTCGGGGATGCTCGGGCAGGGGCAGGGGCCGGGAGGCAGCGTCGAGCCGGGGCCGAGGATGTAGGGCGACGCGACGTCCCCGCCGCGCACGAGCGAGTCGAGCAACACGACCGTCGACGTCGGGGCGTCGATCGCCGCCCGGCCGGAATACGACGGAGTGGTGTAGTAGAGGCTGTCCGAAGGGCCGGCCTCGATCGTCGACGCGGTCGCGGTGATCAACGGCAAGGACCCTGCGACGTGGATCGCCTGGGTGCTCTTGGCCGAGCCCGTGATCCACTCGGGGATGGCGCCGAAGACGTGGCAGCGGCTGACGTGGAGCTCGGCGAAGCCGCCGCCGTAGATGCCGTTCCCGCCGTTGCTGAAGAAGCTGCCGTCCCACGCCCCGCCGATCTCGAGGTTCACGAGCGCGACCGTCCCGGTCGCTCCCGGTCCCGCCAGCGTCACGGCCGGGCACTGGCAGACGAAGCCGCAGTGCGAGCACAGCGTCGCGGGGAATGCCGGGGCGGGTCGGATCGTCGCCCGCGGCTCCGCGACGATGGTGAGCGGCTTGTCGACGGTGATCGTGAGGTACGTCCCGCCGACCACCTGGAGCACGTCCCCGGCCGTCGCCGCGTCGATCGCGGCCTGCAGCGAGGTGTGGTCCCCGCTGCCGTTCGGATCGACGACGAGGGTCTTGGGGGACGCGGACGACGTCAGCAGCAGCACGAGCGTGAGGGTGAGCGATCGCATGGTCTCCTTCCCCGCCCGGCTCTCCCGGCCTGGGCGTCGGGTGACCACCGTATCAGTCGGAGACCGCGTCGGGTGCAGCGGCTCGCGCCCTCCCCCGGCGACGACGCTGGGCGAGGGAGGCTCCCGCCTCCGCAGGGGAACGCGGCACCCCGGGATCCTCCGAGTACCATGGCCCGCCACCCGCAGCCCACACGGAACGAACCCCCGGCCGGAGATCGACCCATGCCGACGACCACCCCCGAGCACGACGCGCGCATCGCGAAGATGACCTTCGCGTCGGTCTACCCGCACTACGTGACGAAGGTCGAGAAGAAGGGCCGGACGAAGGAGGAGCTGCACGAGGTGATCCGCTGGCTGACCGGCTTCGACGACCGGAAGCTTCAGAAGCAGATCGACGACGGGGTGACGTTCGAGGAGTTCTTCCGGCGCGCCACGCTCCACCCGAACGCGCACCTGATCAAGGGCGTCATCTGCGGCTACCGGGTGGAGGAGATCGAGAACGAGCTCACGCGGAAGACCCGCTACCTCGACAAGCTCGTCGACGAGCTCGCCAAGGGGAAGAAGATGGAGAAGATCCTCCGCGCCGGGTGACGCGCGCGCCCGGGATCGCGCGGAATCGTCCCCTGGGGGTTGGCCGCGTCGGATACGATGCGGCCATGCGGCGCCAGAAGAGCCCCGGGTTCTCGCTCAGCGTCCCGTACCGCCGGGACGCCGGCCGCCTGCCGCGTTCCCGATCGGGCCGTTCCCTCGGCGTCGGCTGGCGCGGCCGCGAGGCGCGCGACCCGGAGGCCGGACTGAGGACTCCGTCCTGGGTCGTCCCGACGGTCGTGGGCGTCCTCGCGGTCGGCTTCGTGGTGCTGATCGGACTCGCCGCCGTCGACCCGAAGGCGGTCCGCCGCCCGCCGATGGAGTTCCTCCTCGTCGCGTTCGCGGTCGGGGTTCTTGGGACGGCCCTCTGGCTCGGCCGGCGCCTCGTCCTCGGCCGACGGGAGCGGAAGCGGCGGGCGGAGGAGGCTCGGCTCCGGCGGTCGAGGCGGGAAGCGGACCGGTGAGTCGTCTCCCCGGCGCGCGCGGTCGCTGACCTCGTCCGCGCGACGCCGGTGATCCTCCGTCCCCACCCGCCCCCGCACCCCACACCCCCACACGCCGCGCAGGAAGAACCCGGCCCAGG
>JBICIB010000257.1:0-4481 GCA_043101415.1 Planctomycetota bacterium JB042
CAGCCCGAGGTTGCTCCTGAGGGTCAGCGCGCCCGGATGGTCCTCGCCGAACCTCTCGCGTTACGTCAGGAGCGTGCGGCGGTAGAGCGCCTCCGCCTCGTCGATCCGCCCCTGCGCCAGGAAGACGTTCGCGAGATGGGTCGCGCCGGTGAGCGTTTCCTCGCGGTCCTCGCCGAGGTGCTCCCGGTTCAGCGCGTCCGCGCGGACGAGGTGCGGCTCGGCCTCGTCGTACAGTCCGAGCCGGTGGTAGGTGAACCCGACCGTCTGCCGGAGCGCCGCCTCGACCTCCGGGATCTCCGCCGCGCCGCGGTCGAGCTCGTCCGCCGCCCGCGCCAGCACGTCGATCACCTTCACCTCGCGGCCGTCCCGCCCCGGGTCGACCGACGCCAGCATCGCCTGCTGGAACCGGACGACCGCCGCGGCGACGTCGCGCTCCTTCGCCACCGATCGGGCGCGCCAGATCACGAGCGACGTCACCATCACCGCCGAGAGGAGCAGCACCGCGACGGCCGCCGCCCGGGCCTTGTGCCGCAGCACGAGCTTCCGAAGCTGGTACAGCGCGCTCGGGGGATGCGCGAGGATCGGGAACCCCTGGCGGTATCGGTCGACGTCCTCGGCGAGCGAGCTGACGCTCTGGTAACGCCGCGCCGGCTCCTTCTCGAGCGCCTTGCGCACGATCGTGTCGAGGTCGCCGCGGAGGCTCCGGTCGATCGACCCGATGCGCGCCGGCTCGCTCCGCTCGATCCGCTCCGCGGCCTCGCCGAGCCAGCACCCGTCGAGATCGTACGGCCGCCGCCCGGTCAGCATCTCGTACAGGATCACCCCGAGCGCGTAGACGTCGCTCCGTTGGTCGACGTCGTCCGTCCGGCCGCGCACCTGCTCCGGGCTCATGTACGCCAGCGTGCCGACGATGTGGCCCGCGTCGGACGGCATCGACACGAGCGACACGTCCGCGTCGGTGATCCGCGCCAGCCCGAAGTCGAGGATCTTCACCTGGCCGAGGCCGACCGCGTCGCCGGACGCGGAGAGCGTCTCGTCGGAGAGGACGATGTTCGACGGCTTCAGGTCGCGGTGGACGACCCCCTTCTGGTGCGCGTACGCGATCGCGTCGCAGATCTGCCGGAACAGCACGAGCCTCGCCGCCCGGCTCGGCGCCCGCCGCTCCATCGCCTCCTTCAGCGTCAGCCCCCGCACGTACTCCATCGCGAACCACGGCGAGCCGTCCGCCGTCCGCCCCGACCCGTAGAGCGGGACGATCGACGGGTGCTTCAGGAGGGCGAGGACCTGGCTCTCCAGCTCGATCCGCTTCATCCGCTCGCGGTCGACGAGCTCACCGCGCATCACCTTCAGCGCCACCCGCCGGTGGGGGCGGAGCTGCTCGGCCTCGTAGACGATCCCCATCCCGCCCCGGCCGATCTCGCGCACGATCCGGAACCCCTCGACCTCGCGGGGCGCGCTCGGGGCCTCCGGCTCGTCCGCGGGGCGCCCGGCCCAGACCTTCGCCAGCCGGAGCAGCTCCTCGCGGTGCGCGCCGTTCCGCTCGACGAACTCGCTCCAGTCGTCGTCGAGCACTCCGCCGTGGCGCAGCAGGTAGTCGGCGAACGCGGCGCGGGCGGCGGCGTTCAGCTCTGGAGCCATTCGCGCCAGCTCAGCATCTTCAGCACGAGGTTCGCCTTCGCCTGCTCGAGCCGTCGCGCGACGGTCGTCTTCGGCGTCCCGGTCGACTCCGCGATCGCCCGGACGCTCCGGCCGCGGACCAGCGCCGCCTCGAGCAGCCGACAGTCGTCCTCGTCGAGGAGGTTCAACGCGAGCTGCACCGCGTCGCGGAACTCGGCGAGGTCGAGGTCCTTCGAGAGCGATCGCCCCTCCGGGGCGGCGAGGAGCTGGCCGAGGTCGTCGACCGTGACGTGGACCGGCTTCCGCCGCGCACCGTGGTAGTGGTTGACGTACAGGTTCACCGCCGCCTGGGTCAGATACGCCCGCAGCTTCTCCGGCGACTCGAACTCCGGCGCCGGGCTCAGCCTCAGCAGCCTCCCGACCGCTTCGTCGACGTAGTCCGAGGTGTCGAGGCTCGGGCTCTTCGCGCTCCGGGCGAGGCGACGCCGGAACGAGCGCTTGACCGGCTCCAGCTCGAGGCGGAGCAGGCGATCGAGCGCGTCGCGGTCCCCCGTCTCGGAGAAACGGGCGAGCAGCGTGGCGCGGTCGTCCGGGAGAGGCGTCACGCGATCAATGTCCCCGATTTCGCGTCGGCGGGCAACGGGGCGTCCGGATCCTTGCCGAGCGGCGTCACTCGCCGCCGCCGCCGTCCCCCGCGCCTCCCGCGTCGCCCGAGGCCCCTTCGCCGACGTCGTCCGCCTGGGCGTCGCGCGCGTCCTTCGTCATGTCGACCGGCGGCGGGACCTTGCCGCCGGTGCTCGCGTGTGCGATCGCGCGCCCCGTCGTCCGGCCGGTCCGGCGGGCGCGGACGGCGGAGTCGAAGGTCCGGCGCTCCGGCGTCCCCTCGGACTCGACCATGTACAGCGTGCGGCTCGGGAACGCGAAGTCGACGCCGAGCTCCTCGGCGAGCCGGGCGATGTCGAGGAGGAACCGCTCGCGCTCGCGCAGCTCGGTCGCCCAGTCGGGGGTGGCGAGGAAGAGGTAGAGGAGGATGTTCAGCGAGCTGTCGCCGTAGCTGTGGAAGTAGACGTGGTAGTAGTCCTTCCGCGTGTACGGGTGCTTCCGGATGATCTCCCGGATCCCCTCGCAGAACGCCACCACGAGGTCGGGCGGCGTGTCGTAGGTGATCCCGATCGTCTCCTTCACCCGCCGGTACTCGCGCGCGCCGAGGTTGTCGATCTTCGCCCGCGTCATCAGGGCGTTCGGGACCGTGATCAGCGAGTTGTAGAACGTGCGGACGCGCGTCGACCGGAACCCGACCGTCTCGACCGTCCCCTCCACGTCGTCCATCACGATCCAGTCGCCGACCTCGAACGGGCGGTCGGCGAGGATCGAGACCGTCCCGAAGAAGTTCTCGACCGTGTCGCGCGCCGCGAGCGCCAGCGCGAGGCCGCCGATCGAGAGGCCGGCGAGCAGCGCGGCGACGTCCATGTCGAGGTTGTCGGCGATCCAGACGATGCCGATCGCGACGACCAGGATCTTCAGCGCCCGTCGGACCATCGGGATGACGACGTCGTCGATCCGCGTCGCCGTCTGGGAGGCGAGCGAGGAGAGGAACTCCGACGCGTAGTCGATGATCGAACAGACCGACCACGTCGCGCCGACCATCAGGACGAGCCGGACCGCGAACATCAGCGCGGAGTACGGCGCGTCGGCGAGGAGCAGGAACGGCAGCCCGGCCGACCACGCCGCGGCGGCGGCCATCACGCCGAACGGCCGCGAGCGACGCCAGCCGTTCGACTCGGCCTTCATCCCGCGCCGGGCCAGGATCCAGGCCCGGAGCGCCATCGTCAGCAGCCGGGTGAGGACCGACACGATCAGCCCGCCGAGGATCAGGCCGACCAGCCCGACCCACTGCCAGTGGTCGAGCAGGAAGGTCCGACCGTGCATCCACGCCGGCGCGTGGTCGCGCAGCCACGTCGTCGCGTCCCTCAGCCCCGCGCCGAACCGCGGCTCGAGGTGGGTGACCCGGCCGAACAGCTCCGCCGCCGCCTGCCGCGTCTCTCGCGCGAACCTCCAGTTGCCGTACTCGTCCTTCCGGAGCAGGATCTCGGCGGATTGGACGTTCCCCTCCGCGTCGCGATACCGAGCCTCGTAGACGTACGTCTTGTCGTCGTCGGCCGCCCGCCGCCACCGGTACGACTTGTCGAACGGCACCTTCTCGACCGACCGGTCGAGGAAGTTCCGGAGATCGCGCGCGGCGTTGTCGCCGACGTACTCCCGGTCCCCCTTCAGGACGTCGTCGAGTTCGAAGAGGCGGCCGGCGCGGTGCAGCTCCTCCTTGTCGCCGCTCTCCGCGTAGATCGAGGTCGCCGCGTCGAACCGGCGGAACACCTCGCGGGGCGTCTTCGGCCCTTCGGGCGGAGGGGTCGGCTCGTCGGTGCCGGCCTCGGGAGCGTCCGGGGTGGCTTGCGGCGCGAGAGGGTCCTGCGCGGAGGCGGGAGGCGCGGTCGCGGCGAGGGCGAGGGCGACGGCGAGGAGCGGTCGGAGGAGGGTTCGGGCGATCATCGAGGGATCATAGCGGGGCCTGGAACGCGTTCGGGGAGGGGTTTGTGTTCGCTGCGGCGGCGGCCGGAGGAGGGACGAGCTCTCCGACCCGCTCACGTCCTCGCGCGATGCGTCCGGAGTGGTCTCCGCGAAGGGGCGAGTCGCGCTGCGGGGTCGCTCTCGGAGCCTCATCCCCCCCCCGGCCCCGCCTCGCCCGCTCCGGACCTCCTCACCCGATTCCTGTGGTGGGAAAGGGGGAGTCCGGAGATGACCTATGAGGGTCGCTGACGCGGAGTCCTGACGTCACCGTCAGCCCTCCGCGTCAGCGCCCTCTCCCC
>JBICIB010000258.1:0-2913 GCA_043101415.1 Planctomycetota bacterium JB042
CCGTCCCGCCGCGTCGCGCGCCGCTCCTGGAACCACGCGACGTGCCCGACCTCCCAGAGGAGCGGGTTGATCGTCGGGCCGCGCGGCTCGACCAGCGCCGCGTCCGGGAGGTCGGCGATCGCGCGGAGCGTCCCGTCGCGCGCCTCGCGCACCGCGTCCCGCAGGTCGTCGGAGGTGAGTCGTCGGCCGTCGAGCATGGGGGAATCGTACCGGCGATCCGTACCATGCGGAGCATGCCGCGCCTCCCTCGCCTCGCCCCGCCCCTCCTCGTCGCCGCCGCGGCCCTCGCCGGCGGCTGCGCGGACGACGACGGTTCGAACGACGGGGGCGTCGCGATCGACGGTCCGGTGACCGAGGACGGGCTGTTCGACGCGCTCGACCTCGACCGGCCCGAGCTGGCGGCGGTTCGGACGGCCCTCGTGGCGGCCGATCGCGCGGCGGCGCGGGCGGCGCTGGCGGAGCACCTCCGGACCCGGTCGTCGCCGTGGGTCCTCGACGCGATCGACGCCCCGGACCCGGACGACCCCGACGCGGAGGAGGCGGCGCCGCCCGAGGCGGTCCTCGAGGAGGCGGCCCGCGTGGCGCGCGGCGTGATCACCCAGGTCGGGCTCCCGCACGCGTTCCCGGACGGCGACGTCGACTGGACCTACAACCCGACCCGCGAGCGGGACGACCTCCCGTTCAACCGGCAGTGGGGGAACCACCTGAACCGGACCCGGTTCTGGCGGCCGCTCGCCGAGGCGTACCTCGCGACCGGGGACGAGCGGTACGCGGCGGCGTGGGCGGCGCAGCTCCGTGACTTCGTCGCCGACAACCCGTTCGACCCGGACGCCGACGAGACGCTCCGCCCGGCGTGGAAGACCCTGATCACCGCGAGCCGGATGAAGAACACGTGGCCCGACCTGCTGGAGGTGTTCCGGGACTCGCCGTCGGTGACCGACGACGACCTCGTCCTGTTCCTCCGCTCCTGCCTCGAGCACGGACGCCACCTCCGGGCGCACCACGACCACGGCCTCGACAACCACCTCGCGGTCGAGATGCGCGGCCTCCTGACCGTCGGCTGCCTCTTCCCGGAGTTCCGCGAGGCGGCGGACTGGCGGCGGCACGCGCTCCGGACCGCGGCGGAGGCGGTCGGCGGGATGTTCTACCCCGACGGGATGTCGAAGGAGCTGTCGCCGGGGTACCACAAGCTGTCGCTGGAGGAGTTCTGGCGGATGCGGACGCTCGCCCGGACCTGCGGGTTCGGGGACGAGGTCGAGGAGGGGTTCCTCGCCGCGCTCGCGCCGGCGGTCCGCGCGGTCGTGCTCCTGTCGACTCCCGAGCGGACGCTCCCGCCGCTGAACGACTCCGGGACGCCGGACGTACGCGAACTCCTCGAGGACAAGGTCGGCGTCTTCCCGGCGATCGACGACGCCGTCCGCTGGCTGGTGACCGACGGCGCGGAGGGGGCGCCGCCGGCGGAGACGTCGCACTTCTTCCCGTGGGCCGGTCTCGTCGTGATGCGGTCGGGGTGGGAGCGGGACGCGACGTACGGGGTGTTCGACGTCGGGCCGCTCGGGACGGACCACGTGCACCAGGACAAGCTGAACCTCGTGGTCTGGGCGCACGGGCGCGAACTCCTGTACGACAACGGCGGCGGCGCGTACGACGAGTCGATCTGGCGCGATTTCGGTCGCGACACGCACTCCCACAATGCGCTCCTGGTCGACGACCTCGGGCAACGAAGGTCCCGCAAGAAGAAGGCGGACCGCGAGTCGTCGGCGCCGGTCGACGCGCGATGGGAGGCGAGTTCGGTCCGCGTGGTCGCCGCGGGGACGTACGCCGGTCCGTGGGGAGACGAGCCGCCCGACGACGAGCGGCCGAAGGGGAAGGAGATCGACGTGGCGCACACGCGTCGCGTCGAGTTCCTCCCGCCCGACGTCTTCGTGGTGGTCGACGACGTCCGCGCGGCGGACGGCCGGACGCACCGGTACGAGATCCGGTGGAACCTGCTCGCCGACGAGGTCGTCCCGGTCGACGCCGGCGGCGCCGGCGCGTTCGCGACCGCGGACCCGGGCCGCCCGAACCTCGCGGTCGTGCCGCTCGGCCCGGCGGCGGCGGAGGTCGTGGTCGTGAAGGGGCGCGAAGGGGAGACGTGGCGGGACCACGCCGGGTGGGACCTCGGCAAGCGCGGGGCGGCGCACCGCGAGACCGTGGCGCTGCTCCACCGATTCGAGGGGGCGGGGCGACAGCGGCGCGCGACGTTGCTCCTGGCGCTCCCGCCCGGAGGGGAGGCGGGCGCGCGCGTCACGCGGGCGGGCGACGGAGAGGTGCGCGTGACGCGGGACGGCGGGTCCCTCTCGATCGTCGTCACGCCCGACGACGTCTCGATCCGCTGACCTCCCGGCGGCCCGCGGCGGCCGTCGGGCGGGGCCGCCGGACTGCGCTCACTCCCCGGCCAGCTCCTCGATCACCGGCTCGAGGCCGTCGACCACCCGCGCCATCCGCGCGTAGTCGAGGCGCTCCGGCGTGTCGCGCGGGGTGTGGTAGGTCGGGTCGCGGAACGTCGCGGTGTCCGTCACCATGAACGCGGGGACGCCGATCTGCCAGAACGACCAGTGGTCGGACCAGCCGATGCCGGGCATCGCGCCGGGGAGCGACGCGCCCTCCGACGGGATCGTCGCGTGCGCGCGGAACGTCTCGATCGCGCGGCGGACGAGGTCGCCGTGCTCGACGTTCGTCACGAAGCCGACGAAGTCGCCGGTGCTCGGGTAGAGCATCGCGATCCCCGGCGGGTAGAGCTGCGACCCCTCGGCGTCGTCGTAGTAGCCGAGCGACTCGAGCGAGATCATCGCGGCGACCGCGACGCCGCGCGTCCGGAGGCGCTCCGCGTACCGGAGACTCCCCATGTCGGCGTCCTGGAAGAACGGCGGC
>JBICIB010000259.1:0-5240 GCA_043101415.1 Planctomycetota bacterium JB042
CTCCCCGCGCCGCCGACGGACGTTCCGCCGGCGAGCCGCGGGGAGGCGGCGGGACACGCGGAACGGCGCCGACGCGTCGAGGCTCGGCGTCGGCGCGACCGTCGGGGCGGGCTCGGCGGAGGCGATCTCGGCCTCGCGGACGAGCGCGCGGAGCAGGGTGATCAGGCCGTCCTCGTCCGGGGCCAGGGCGCCCGCCGGCGGGGAGGACCGCGGCCGCTCGTCCGCGCGCGCGGACGCGCCGCCCCTCGGCGTCACCACCGGCGGCGCTCCCTCACGCCGCACGTCGACCCGCCGCTCGCCGCGGGACATCTCGCCCCGCGGGGAGAACCAGAGGTCGTAGCCGAGAGCGTCGACCACGCCGCCGCGCACCCGCCGCAGGCGCCCCTGCTCGAACCCGACCAGCGGGCAGATCGAAGCGCCGTTCCGCGCGACGAACAGGACGTCCCGGTCGCCGACGTGGAACCGGGGCGTCCCGGGGACGGTCAGGACGCGCCCGCGACCGTCGGGGCCGCCCCGGAAACGGAGCGTCAGCCGCTCCCCCGCCGAGGACGACCCCTTCACGAGCCGGGAGATGGAGTACGTCACGAACGTGTGCGGGACCTCTTCGTCGCCGGGCTCGACCCGGGACGAGACGCGGTGCTCGACGGCGAGGACCTCGGTCTCGGCGATCAGCTCGGCCCGGGAGACGAGCTCGCGGAGGCCGAGGCGCTCGACCGTCGAGGCGGAGAGCGGGCCGGGCGAGAAGAGCGACAGGAACGCCGCGCCGGCCAGGAGCGCGCGTCGCGAAGGGAGCGGGGAACGGATCGTCGAAAGCATCGGGGGACTCCTCGGTTCGCCGGGGCCTCCCCGGCGGGCCTCCGTGCGGGGCCGACGGGGACGCGCGTTCCCGGCGCGCGAGCCGACACCGATCTCGCGCCGACCCCTCGACGACGGGCGCGCGAGAGGCTCCGCCCGCGTCGGTTCGGTGTCGGGTGCGGCGGCGAGACCGCACGGAAGGGGACGAGCGCAACCGCGTCGTCCGTCCCGTCCCGGATTCGACCTCGTCGTCGACCTTCGATCCGCGCTCGCGGGGGCCCGGGCGGCGGGCGACATCACCTTCGGTCGAGATCCATGAACCGCTCGTCGTCCTCCCCCGCCCTCCCGTTCGTCCTCCTCCTCGCCGGCCTCGGCGCCGGCGCCGCCTGGCTCCTGACGGGCGAAGGGGACGTCGCCGACACGGCGCGCCCGTCCCCGGTCGTCGACGCGGCCGGCGTCGATCCGCCGCGCCCGGACCCGGCCGCAGCGTCGACTCCGGGCGTCACGCGCTCCGCGGAGCCGACGGCGGGACCCGCGCGCGGCTCCGCGGCCTCGCTCGTGGGACGCGTGGCGTTCCCCGCCGGCGCGCCGGACGACCCCACGCTCGCCGTGGTCGCCCTCGGCGCCGAACCTCGAGAGTTCCTCGGCGCGTCGCCGACCGACCGATCGTGGGACCGCCGGCCGGTCCTCGCCCGGGCCGACGTCGCCGCCGACGGGACGTTCTCGCTGTCGCTCCCGGCCGACGCGCCGACCGAGGTCGCCCTCGACGTCGACGGGACGTTCCTCTTCCTCGAGGAACCGGCGGTGACGCGGATCGACACCCTCGGCGGCGAACCCGCGGTCCTCGAGCCCGCGCTCGGCGGCGCGATTCGCGGGACGCTCGAGCTCCCGCCGGGGATCGCCTCGGGTCCGGCCGTCGCCGAGGTCGGCGCGTTCGGCACGGGCTCGCGCGGCGCCGGCCTGATGCGCGCGACCCGCTTCGAGGGGACGCTCGCGTTCGAGATCCCCGCCCTCCCCTCCGGCCTCCGGTACGCGCTCTGGGGGAGTTTCGACGTCTTCCCCGGCGTCGTCCGCCGGGACGGCCTCACCGTCGCGCCCGGCGCCTGGACCGACGTCCGGCTCCCGATGCAGGCCGGCGCCGTGGTGCGCGGCCGCGTCGTCGACGCGGACGGAGAACCGATCGCGCGCGCCGAGATCCAGGGAGACGTCGGCGCGTCGTTCTCCGTGATCGACGGCGCCGGCCGGACCTCGACCGACGACGACGGACGCTTCGAGCTGCGAGGGCTCACGGTGCGCCCGCAGTCGATCGCCGCGCGGGCCGAGGGGTTCCTCGACGGGGAGAGCGAACGGCTCGATCTCGTCGAGGGCGGGACGCACGACGGCGTCCGCATCGCGCTCGAGACCGGCGAGGAGCTGCGAGGCACCGTGGTGTGGTCGGACGGGAGCCCGGCCGTCGACGCGAAGCTGATCGTGATCCCGCTCGACGGAAGCGGCGGCTCGTGGCGGCTCTACGAACGGACGCGCTCCGAGGAAGGGACGGCGCGTTCGGCGGCGGACGGGACGTTCCGGGTCCCCGCCCTCGAGCCCGGCGCGTACGGGGTCTTCGCCGAGTCCCCGCGAGCCTCGGACCCGGCGGACGCCCGTGCGACGTGGTGCGCCCGCGCGGCGTCGGTCGCGGCCGGGACGACCGACCTCGTCCTGACGCTCGCCGCGCCGCCGTCGCTCCCGGGCCTCGTCGTCGACGACGAGGGGACCCCGATCGACGCGTTCTCCGTCGCCGCGTACCGCGCCGAATGGCCCGGCTGGGCCGACGGCCCGTCGAAGGAGGTCTCCGGCGCGTTCGCGGAGGCCGGCGGACGGTTCGCGCTCGCCGGCGTCGACGCGGGGGACTGGTTCGTCTCGATCCGCGCGGACGGCCACCTCGGCAGCGAGTCGCGCCGCGTCACCGTCGCCGTCGACGGATCCCCCGTCGGCGGCGACGCGCCGTTCGTGCTGACGCGCACCGGCCTCCTCTCCGGCGTCGTGCTCGACCCGGACGGCCGGCCGGTCGCCGGGGCGCACGTCCGCGCGGCGGCTCAGGACTCCCCCGCGTCGAGCGACGCCGTCCGGAGCGACGCCGAGGGACGCTTCGTTCTCGCGTCGGTCGGGCCGGGCGCGATCGCGCTGACCGCCGGATCGGACGACTGGGCGCCGAGCGTCGAGGAGTTCGTCGAGCTCTCGCCGGGCGACCGCCGGGAGGAGCACGTCGTCCGCCTGACGCGGGGAGGCGCGCTGACGGGCGTCGTGTACGACGCGAACGGCGCGCCGGACCCGTCCCGGTGGATCGTCCTCCAGTCGAGCGAGGGGGACGTCCGCGAGCTCGAGAGCGACGCCGCGGGACGCTTCCGCGCCGCGCACCTCGCCCCCGGGGCGTACCAGGTGATCGCGACGCCGGACGACGAGTCGGCCTCGTCGGACGACCCGAGCCGGGACGTCGGCGGCCTGTTCGGCGACCTCCGGATGACGATGGCGACGGTCGTCGAGGGGGAGACGGTCGAGGTCGCCCTCGGCCTCCCGCCGCGCGCGCCCGTCGTCGTCGCCGGACGCGTCACGCACGGCGGCCACGCCGTCCCGGACGCGCAGGTGCTGGTCCTGGCCGAGCGGGGAGCCTTCCTCGAGGGGATGCGCGGCGCGGCGGCCGGCGAGGACGGCCGGTACGAGGTGACGCTCGACGCGCCGGGCGACCACACCTTCGTGGTGTTGTCGTCGCCGTCGCGCGGAGCGGAGGTCGACTTCCAGGTGACCGTGCCGGAGGTCGAGCGGTACCGGCTCGACCTCGCGCTCCCCGGCGGATCGATCGCCGGCGTGGTGCGGACCGCCGACGGCGCCGCCCCGTCGAGCGCGGTCGTCTGGCTGCGCCGCGAGGACGGCACGTCCGATCTCTCCGCGATGATGAGCGGCGGCGCGGTCGTCGTCGAGGACGACGGCTCGTTCGTGATCGAGACGCTCCACCCGGGGCGGTACGCGATCACCGCGACGGGACCGGAGCACGGCATCACGACCCGGCACGACGTCGTCGTCTCCGACGGCGCACGGACCGGCGGGATCGAGGTCCGACTCTCCGCGGCCGGACGGCTGGAGGGGGTGGTCCGCGACGAGGCGGGAGCGCCGACCGCGGACGCGACGATCTCCCTCCGGGACCGGGACGGCCGCCCTCTCCACCGCATCTCCGGGACGACCGGCCACGACGGGAGCTTCTCGATCGACCGCGTCCCGGCCGGCGAGCTCTTCGTGACCGCGCGGACCCGCGAACGCGTCGGCGAGCCGGTCCGGACGCGGGTGGCGGCCGGCGAGACCGGGAGCCTCGACCTCTCCGTCCGGCCGGGGACGGTCCTCCGCGTCGCCTTCGAAGGGGAGGACGGCGCGCCGACCCGTGCCGCGCTCCGGGTCGAGGACGAGGAGGGCCGCGACCGCGCCGGCGGCCGGAGCGCGCACGAGATCGAGTCCCTCGCCGCGGAGGGGCTCCTGTCGTCCGAGCGCCGGGTCGGCCCCCTCCCGCCGGGCACCTACGTCGTGCGGGCGCGGACCGCGGACGGCCGCGCCGGCGAGGCGTCCGTGACCCTCTCCGCCCAGCGCGCGGAGGAGACCGTCACGATCCGTCTGAGCGAGGGCTGAGCGGAGGCGGGAGGCCGGACCGGGCGACCGACCGGCCTCCCCCGTTCTTCCTCCGATTCCCTGTCGGCCTTCCCGGCCCCACCGCACGAATCCCACCGGAAGCCGCGAGGCTCCCTCATCGTTCCCCGGGCGTCCGCGACGCCCCTTTCACCCCTCACCTCGAACCGGAGTCGTCCCATGTTCCCGATCCTCACCATCGTCGGCGGCCTCATCACCGCGTCCCCGCTCCTCGTCGCCCGCAAGCCGAACTCGCAGGCGATCTTCTCTCGCATCGCGCCGTATCAAGGGTTCTTCGGGCTCGGGGTGCTCGCCCTGGGCATCCTGTGGCTGGTGCGGTGGCTCCCGAACCTGAGCCTCTCGTTCGCGTCGCTGCACGGCGCGATCGTGCTCGCGATGATCGTCGCGAACATCCTGATCGGGTTCCTGATGGGGTTCGGTCTCCTCTCCGGCTTCCTCGCGAAGAACGAGACCGCCAAGGAGAAGAGCGAGGCGCTGATCGCCCGGCTCACGCACGCCCAGATCCCGCTCGGGATCGGCGCCGTCGCCCTCGGCGTCCTCTCGTACCTCGTCTGAGCGGCGCGCCGGCCGCGACCGCCCGCGTTCGCCTCCGCGAGCGCGGGCGGTCCCGCGTCTCACGCCGCTCCGCTCAGCTCTCGTCCTCGATCCGCGTCCGGAGCCACGCGGCCGCCGCGCGCCAGCCGCGCTCGACGGTCCGCGTCGACACGTCGAGGATCGCCGCGGTCTCGGCGACGCTCAGCCCGCCGAACCACCGGAGCTCGACGATCCGCGCG
>JBICIB010000260.1:0-2694 GCA_043101415.1 Planctomycetota bacterium JB042
CCGCTCGACGACGCGAACGCGGGGTTCGTCACCGCGGGCTCGACCGACGCGGAGGGGGTCGCCTCGATCGACGCCTACCGCGCGGGGAGGTACCTCGTCTCCGCGTACCAGCAGCGGATCGGAGCGGCGGAGCTCGAGGTCGAGCTCCCCGTCGCCGGACCGGTCCGCGTCCGGCTCGACCCCGGCGTCCCGTGCCGGGGGACGTTCACGATCCCCGACGACTGGGCGCGGGACGGCGTCTGGTTCCCGTACCTCGGGTTCCGGTTCGAGCGGGACGGCCGGACCGTCCGTCGCCAGGTGCTGATCTTCCCCGGGGACACGCGGAGCTTCGACGTGAAGGGGCTGTCGGCGGGGCCGATCGACGTGCAGTTCCTCCACGAGACGCGGGCGAGCCGTCCGATCCGCATCGTGCTGCCGCCCGCGGGGTCCGAGTCGATCGAACTGGCGTTCGAGGCGCCTTGACGCGCGCGGCGGCGAGGACGGCGGCGGATTTCCGTATCCCGACCGCGGCCGGATCTCGCTTCCTCCGGACGACAGCCCGCACCCGCCTCGGAGGGATCCCCATGCGCACCGTCCTCGTCTCCATCGCCGCCACGCTCCTCCTCTCGGTCTCCGCTCGCGCCGAGATCTCGAGCCTGCACGTCTACGGCACGGGGACGCCGGGGACCGCGAACGTCGAGCCGCGGATCTCGACGTACGGCTCGGCGTTCCTCGGCAACCCGCAGTTCGCCGTCCGTCTGACGGCGGGGCTCCCGAACTCCACCGCGTTCCTCCTCGTCGGCGCGCAGAAGGTCGACGTCGCGTCGAGCTTCCACATCAACGTGCTGCCGTTCTATGTCAGCCCGCCGCTGCCGACCGGGCCGTCCGGCGAACTGATCGTGCCGCTCGCGATCCCCGCCCAGCCCGCGCTCGTCGGCTTCTCCGCGTTCTTCCAGTGGGCGGTGAACGATCCGGTGACCGCGTTCGGGATCTCCGCGTCGAAGGGGCTGGAGGCGCTCCTGGTCGACCCGCCGTTGGTCGTGACCGCCGGCTCGCAGAACGCGACCGTGCACCCCCTGAACACGATCGACCCGCTGAGCGGGACGGCCGCCACGCTGCCGCAGTCGTGGACCCACCCCGGCGACGTCGAGTTCACGCGCGACGGCACGCGGCTGGTGCTGGCGTCGGAGACCGGCCAGGCGTTCCTGATCGTCGACGCGGCGACCGGAAGCGTCGACAAGAGCGTGCCGATCTCGAGCAGCGCGAACGCGGTCGCGATCACCCCGGACGGGAAGCGCGCCTACGGGGCGAGCTACGGCTCCGGATCGACGGCCGGGGAGATCGTCGAGATCGATGTCGATCCGGCGTCGCCGACGTACGGCACGATCCTCGGCCAGGTCGCGCTCGGCGTTCCCGCCGCGCAGTTGGAGGGCGCGAGCGTGTCGGCGGACGGGAAGACCCTCGCCGTCGCCAGCCTCGGATTCTCGCAGACGTCGTACGTCGTCCTCGTCGACGTCGATCCGGCGAGCCCGGCCCGGAACACGGTGAAGAACGTCATCTCCGGCGCCGGACTCTGGGCGGACGTCGCGCTCAGCCCGGACGGGTCGATCGCCTACGTCCCGCAGGCGTCGCTCGGGACGGCCGGGAGCACCCTCTTCCTCTACGACACGACGACCGGCCTCCCGCTGGCCGTCGCCACGGGACTCGGGAACTTCGCGACCGACATCGACGTCACGCGCGACGGGAAGGCGGTCTTCGTGGCGACGCCGAACTCCGACGCGATCTCCCGGGTCGAGGTCGACCCGACGAACCCGACGTATCTCTCGGTGACCACGGCGACGTCGCTGGCGAAGGCGTTCTCGCTGGCGCTGTCGCCGGACGAGAGCGAGGTGTGGGTGGCGTGCCAGCATGGGCCGGTGCATCGGCTGGATGCCGGGACGTTGGGTCTGCTGCAGTCGTTCACGGTGAACCCGAACGCGGGGTCGGGGATCTCGGTGCGGTGAAGAGGGAAGGGCGGAGTCCGAGGGCTTCCGTGCCCGTGCCCGACACGCGCCGACGTCGCCGACTCCTCGGCGTCGGTGCCGCGGGTGACCGGGCCTCGGACACCGGGGAACGGGAGAGCGAGGGGGAACCGGGTCACGGGTGACCGGAAAGCCGGGCGACCGGGTCGCGGGCATCGGGTACCGGGTGACCGGGTGACCGGGTGACCGGGCGACTGGGCGACTGGGCGACCGGGCGCGCGCGAGAGTCCCGGTGCCCGCTCCCGTCCCCCCGTCTTCCCGGTTCTCCGGTCACCCGGTTCTCCGTGACCCGGTCTTCCTCTCCCTCTCCCGTTCCCCGGTGTCCGGTGTCCGGTGTCCGGTGTCCGTCCGCGAACGCGACCTGCACGAGCCGATGCGCGGACCGGCCGCGGACCGGGCACGGGCACGGGCACGGGCACGACCCGACTTCGAGAGCCAGCGCTCTCCCTACGGCTCCGCCTCCACCTTCCCCCCGCGCTCCAACTGCCGCACCCAGAACTCCGCGTTCCGCACCGCCTCGGCCTCTCCCCCCAACCTCTCCCGCAGCCAGGCCGCCGCCTCGCGGATCTTCGCCTCCGCCTCCTCTCGGCGCCCCCGCAGCAACGCCGCGGCGCCGGCGCCGACGCGGGTCGTCCAGGTCTCGCTCCGCTCCTCGCCCCAGGCGCGGGCGGCGACCGCCTCGGCGTTGGCGTAC
>JBICIB010000261.1:0-2837 GCA_043101415.1 Planctomycetota bacterium JB042
CCCGCCGTCGCCGCCACCGCGACGAGGTCGGTCGGGGTCGACGCGAGGAGGTCGGCGGCGACGCCGACCCGCCGGCGCGCGCGGTCAGCGACGGGGGAGACGCCGAACGCGCGCCGGTAGGCCCGCGTCAACGACCCGGGATGCACGCCGACGCGCCGCGCCGCCTCGGCGACCGTGCAGCCGCCCTCCAGCCAGTCCCGCGCCCGCGCGACCCAGGGCGGCGGCGGCGCGCGGTCCGGGCGCGCGCGGACGATCGCGTCGAGCATCCCCTCGACCTCCCGTCTCGCCTCCGTTTCGCCCCCCTCGCGCAGCGCCCGGAGCACCAAGACTCCGCGCCGGACGACCTCGCCGCCGTGGAACCAGACGTACCGCTCCAACCGCAGGCCGGACCGGCGCGGCAGCGACAGCGACAGGAGGCGCGCGCCGCGTTCGCCGAACCGGTCCTCGTGCACGATCCCGGCCGGCTTGACGACGACGGAGAGCGCCCCGGACGCCCACGTCGCGCCGTGCACCTCCTCGTCGACCCGCCCGGTCAGGACGAGTCCGATCCCCGCGGTGCGGTGGGCGTGCGGCGGCATCCGTCCCTCCGGCGCGTAGGTGACCTCGGAGACGGCGACGCGGCGAACGGGTCCGGGCGGCATGATCGGGTTCCTCGGAGGCGACCGACCCGGGAACGGCCGCGCCGGCGCGTCGGTTCCCGTCCTCGCCTCGGCGACCGCCGTGTCTCGCGGCAGACGGCCCCGACCCCTGCCGCGATCCGAAGCACCGGGGGCCGGCCGGCGCCGCTCCGCGAGCCCCGGAGGCGTCTCTCCGATCGGTACGCTCGGTGCGAGACGCGGGGAAGCCCGGCCCGCCCGACGCCGACCGCAATCCTCCGAGGAAACCGATGCTCCGACCGTCCGCCCCCCCGACGACCCTCCTCGCCCTCGCACTCGGACTCTCTCTCCCCGCGCCGCCGGCCCTCGCCGGCGGACCGTGCACCGATCCCGCCGCCCCGGACGGAGGCTTCGCGATCGTCGAGACGACGGTCCCGGTCACGCGCTCCGACGGCTACGTCTCGCTGACCGACGTGCGGCACCCCGCCGACCCGCCCGGCCCGTGCGGGTGGCCGCTGGTGATGGTGATCCACGGCGGCGGCGGCGACCGAGGCGTCGTCGCGGGCCTCGCCTCGAACCTCGCGTCGCGGGGGTACGTCACGTGCGCGTACGACGTGCGCGGTCAGGGACCGTCGATGGCGCTGAACCCGCTCGCGCTCGCGCACGACCTGGTCGGCCTGCGGGAGCTGATCGACCTGTTCGAGGCGATGGAGTCGGTCGAGGCGCTCCTCCCCACGCTCGTCGACTTCGAGCGGATCGGCGTCACCGGCTACTCGCAGGGCGGGAGCCACTCGTGGTGGGCCGCGCAGCACTCGGGGCGGCTGCCGCCCCCGAACGCGTGGCGGACCGCGCCGTTCCCCGCGATCTCCGCGGTCGTGGTGCGCGACTCGACGGCGGCGCTCGGCTCGGCCCAGGCGAACGCGTTCAATGCCCGTCGCATCGAGAAGCTGTTCGCGCCGTCCGGCATCACCTACCGGCCGTCGGTGGTCGCGCCGCTCCAGGCGCTCGTCCTCGCCGACGACGTCGCCGGCTACCAGGCGGCGACGCTCGTCCCCGGCATGGACCCGCTCACCCTCCTTCCGCTGGTGACCGTCCCCGTCCTCGCGCACGCCTCGTACGACGACAAGAGAGTGAACCCGTCCGGAGTGGCCGCCGCGTGGAGCCTCGTCCCGGACACCACGCCGAAGCGGATCCACCTGGGGACCGGCGGGCACGACTCGCCCCAGAACGAACACGACTTCGGCCGCTTCAATCCGACGCGCGTCCGCTGGTTCGACCGCTTCCTGAAGGGGGAGGCGAACGGCGTCGACCTCGAGCCTCGCGTGCGCGCCGACGTGACGCCGGAGGCGATCGCCGCGTACCTCGACGCCGATGCGCTCTGGGACTTCCGCGAGGGGGACGACCTGCCGCTCGCCGGCGTCACGACGACCCGCCTCCACCTCGCCCCCGGCGGCCCGAACGGCGCGCTCGTCGAGACGGCGCCGGCCGCCGCGACATCGAGCCCGCTGGTCCACGTCGTGCCGGCCGGGTTCGACATGACCGCGTACACGTCGCTCCTGCCGAACGCGACCCAGCTCGCGACGATCGTCCCGCCGGACACGATCCGGTACGACTCGGCGCCGCGGACCGAGGACGCGCACCTGCACGGGGACGTCCGGGTCGAACTGTCGATCGACACGCTCGACCCGGACCACCAGGTCTGCGCGTCGCTCTTCGACGTCGCGCCGGGCGGCGCGGCCCGCTTCGTCTGCCGCGGCGGCGCGGCGATCCGCGGCCAGCCGGGGGCAGGCACGGTCGCGTTCTCCCTCTACCGCCAGTCGTACGTCTTCCGCGCCGGCCATCGGATCCGGCTGCAGATCGAGAACCTCGCCGTCCACCGCCCGCCGACCGGGAACCCGCCCGAGACGAAGCTCGTTCCGATGCTCTCGAGCTCGACCGTGAACGTCCTCGAGGGGGGCGCCGCGCCGTCGTTCGTCGACCTGCCGCTCCTCCCGTTCGCCGACCCGACGCTCACGACCGGCCCGCTCTTCCAGTCGGTCGCCGCGCCGGAGGACCAGCTCCTGGCGATCCACAGCCACTCCGGGCGCGCGGGCGATCCGTACCTCCTGCTGCCGTCGCTCTCCGGGACGTCGCCCTCGACGAACGTGCTCGGGGTCGAGGTCCCGATCGTCTTCGACGCGGTCACCTCGCTCTGGGCGGCGAACCCCGGACTCCCGCCGTTCGTCGGAATGGCCGGGCAGC
>JBICIB010000262.1:0-2576 GCA_043101415.1 Planctomycetota bacterium JB042
CCCACCTCCGCCTCTCATCGAGGACACCTGGGAGAGTCCGCTTATGCACAGCGTCAGAAGGACGGCCATAGCGGCGGTTCTGCGCTTCATAGATTACCCCCGCATGAGTGCGCTTCGAAGGTCCGGAGGAAGTGCCGCCACCACTTGCGCCGTAGGAGAGCCTGTTTCAACGTCTTCGTCGCAGAGCGTCTGCATGAGCATGGCATGTTGTACAAGGCCCTGGTCAAGGGGCCGATAGGCCCAAAGGTCGTGCGCTGCCCGAATGGCTCCTTGCTCATCCGACGATCGAATTGCGTAGACCAGTGCCGCGAAACACACGATAACCGATCTAGGAAGGAAGCCCCGCGCCTCGCGAACGAGCTTCTTGGCTTCGGCGGTGCCTGAGGGGACTTGGTAAGACGCCGAGCCTTGAAACAACGCCCACCCGATCGTCTCCGTGTCTCGCGCCCTGCGGGCGAGATCGAGCCACTCCTCGGGGTCCAGGGATCGGACCGGGTCGACGAGGAGGGTGTAGTACTCGGCGATCGAGGAGCCCGGGTCGAGTTCTCGGCAGAGGGGGAAGATCCGCTTCGGGTCGTTCGTGTCGATCGCGGCGAGGACGGCGCGCTGCTCGTCGTCGAGGGAGGAGTGGGCGAGGTCGCCGTGAGCGCGGCGGAGGGACTCGGACTCGTCTCCCTGGACCGGTCGCGCGGCGTCGGCGTTCTCGAAGTAGACCCAGTCGTCCTCTCGCTGCTCGATGTAGCGGGTGAAGCCGACGTTCAGCCCGACCTCGGCGATGCGGCGGCGGAAGAACCGGTGGGCTCGCTCGATCGGGCGGCGCACCCGGGTCGGGATCGATCGTCCCCGCCACCGGACGGCCGCGACTCCTCCCTCGAGCGCCGAGCCGATCTCCATCGCCGCGACGAGCATGCCCCGCGCGTCCGGGTCCTGCCGGAGATACGCGTACGCCGGCGCCGAGCCGAGCACCGGCTCCTTCCCCGCCAGCAGCTCGGGAAGGTCGCGAATCAGTCGTCGAGGCTCGAACGGTGCATCGGTCATGGCTCGCCCTCCTCGTGTTCCCCTTCCTCCTCGCGCTCCTTGTCGAGGAGCCAGCGCTTCCAAGTGAACTCCGATCCGTCGTTCGTGTCGGTGATCCCCTGCATCGCCCGCCACGCGCGTTCGAGGATCGTCTGGAGGACCCACTCGATTCGCTCGACCGGCAGCTGCGTCACGCTCTGGATCTCTCGCGGCGAGAACTGCTCGACCCACGCGTACCACGCCAACCGCCGCGCCTCGATGTCGAGGTGGTTCGCGACGTGCGCCGCCTCCGTCATCAATCGCTGCTCGGTCGAAGTCCGCGCGCCGAACGGCAGCGCCGGCAGGTCCCCGGCGTCGACCGCGGCCGTCGCGCACGCCCGCACGCAGCGGCGCGCCCATCTCCGGAACGGCCGCACGCGACGCCCCTCGAGGTACGTCGACAGGAGTCGCACCGCCGCGTCCTCGGCGAGCTTCACCGGGTCGAGGAGGAGGTACTCCTGCATCAGGAGTTCCATGACGAGGTCGTCGAGCTCCTCGATCGCCACGCACGTCAGGAGGTAGAGGAGCTGCGTCGCCTCGAACCGATTCCCGTGGTCGAACAGCACCTCGGCGAGTTCGGCCGGGCGTTCGACGATCGAGTCGGGGAGGTCCGGGGCGTCGTCGAGGGCGCGGAGGGCACGCAGGGCCACGATCGGGTCGTCCCGATCGTCTCGGCCGTCTCCGGGCTGGGCACCCGGGGCGGCGTCTGGACCCTTCTCCTCCATCGAGCTCCCGGATGATGCTGCGTGCCGAGGACAGCGTTGGGCCTTCTCCGGATCCGCATCCCAATCCCCCGTCTCGTTTCTGTCAAGGACGGATCAACGCCGGAGCGGGCTTCGGGGATTGGACTTCCGTCGATTCGTCGCGCGCTCGGAACGCCCGGCGCGAAGATCAGAGGACGTGCACCGCCCACGCCTCGGTCGCCGTGACCCCGCCGACCGCGCCCGCGTCCGCGACCAGCACCTGGACGATCGCCGCGCCGGCCGCCGTCGGGATCGGCAGGGCGGCGGTCGCCTCGAACGTTCCCGTCGCGTCGGTCGCGATCGGGACGGACCCGGCGGGGGGCGCGACGGCGAGGACGCAGCCGTTCGGGAGGGGGGTGAGCGCAGAGGTTCCGCCGACGACGAGGAGGGCGGGCGCGTTCGGGCGGGCGTTCGTGACGCTCAGGGTCACGTCGCCGCCGGCGACGGGACAGCCGGCGATCGCGAGGGTCGGCGGGCTCGGGAGGGCGGGGCAGCCGATCGCGACGAGGGTGACGACGCCGCAGAGGGGGGAGCGGATCTCGACGTCGGTGGTGAACGCGCCGCCGGTGTCGACCTTGCCGACGCCGAGGTCGGCGACGCCGTCCCCGTTCACGTCGCCGACGCCGCCGAAGCCGTTCACGAACTCCGGGGGGAACGGGACGTGCAGGCCGCCGGTCGCCCCGGAGTGGATCCGCAGCTCGGCGTCGACGCCGCTGGCCTGACGGCGGACGAGGAGGTCCGTCTCGCCGTCGCCGTCCGCGTCGCCGGAGAGGGGCG
>JBICIB010000263.1:0-8589 GCA_043101415.1 Planctomycetota bacterium JB042
CGCGCGGACGTCGCGGAGCTGTTCTCGCTCGTCAACGACCGGTACGCGCTGATGTGCGTCCAGCACGACCACCGGCCGGAGGAGAACGTGAAGATGGACGGCCAGGTCCAGACCCGCTACCGGCGGAAGAACTGGTCGTCGCTGATGCTCTGGAACTGCGACCACCCGGGAAACGAGCGGCTCACGCCGGAGCTGGTGAACGGACTCCCGGGACGGGACCTCCACCGCTTCTGCTGGCTCGAGGATCGCGAGATCGGCGCCCTCCCCGGCGCGTGGAACTGGCTCGAGGGGATCAGCGACCCGGCCGTCGACCCGAAGGCCGTCCACTTCACGCGCGGCGGCCCGTGGCACGAGGGGTTCGAGGACGTCCGGTACGCGGACGAGTGGCGGTCCGAGCTGCGGTCCGTCGTCGACGCGGAGCGCTCGCTGTGCCAGACGACGTGACCCCCGCCGGTCGGGACGTCCTCCGCGCGCGCTCGGCCGGATGAAGGCGCGGGTCGTCCGGTGGCGGGAGGAGCTGCGCGGCCGCATCGGCGGCTACGTGCGGGAACGTGTCCTCCCCGTGCTCGGCGTCGCGGGCGCGCCGTTCGAGCTGTCGGTCGCTCCGGCCGGCACGCGCTCGGCGGTGCTGTTCCTCGACTCGCCGGCGGGGCGCCACGTCCTGAAGGGGGTGCGCGACCCGATCTTCGCCGCCCAGACCGCGTTGGCGATGCGGCACCTCCGGCGACGCGGCGCGCCGGTCCCCCGCCTCGTCCACCACGACCTCTCGCCGCGGACCCGCTGGACCCTCGGCGTCGTGGTCCTGGTGGAGGAGGGGATCCGCGGGGAGAACCTCTCCCGACGCGATCGGACGCCGGCGGTGCTCGACGCGGCGGCCGACGCGCTCGCGCGACTCCACTCGATCCGCCGGCCCCGCTGGGGGTCGCTCCTCCCCGGGCTCGGCCGGCGGGGAGGGTACGTCGCACACCTCGAGCGACGCCGGGCGCGGCGTCTCGAGGAGCTCGCGGCGGTCGGCCCCGCGCTGGCGGACCTCGCGCGGCCCGCGGTCGATCGCTGGTTCGCGCGCGAGGCGCGGGAGCGGTCGCCGGACGCGTTCAGCCTCTGCCATCGCCGCGTCACGCGCACGAACGTCCTGCACACGGACGACGGGGACGCGGTCCTGATCGACGTCGGGACCGCGCGGTACGGCGACCCCGCGTTCGACCTCGAACGGGCGCTCCAGCGCTGGTGCGGCGCGGACGACGTCCGTCGCGGCCGGTTCCTCGACCGCTACTTCGCGCGCGCGCCGGCCCTCGACCGCGGCCGGTGGGAGCGCGTGCGGCCGTACCACCGGGCGTCGTTCCACCTGACGCAGGTGACGCGGGCGGCGAAGGAGCTCGAGGGCCTTCGCGCCGACGGCGCGCCCCACAAGATCGAGAAGCGGCTCCGGTCGCTGAGCCGTCACGCCGGCCGACTCGTCTCCGCGCTCGGGACCGGGCGGACGCCGCTCTCCGCCGCCGAACGCTCGGACCTGCTCGCCGCGACCCGGGACGGTCTCGCCCTCCTGAGGCGCGACGTCGAGACGCGCGCCCCCCTCGCCGAAGCCCTCACGGAGTGACCGGTCGATGGCGAACCTCCTGAAGCGCCTGCTCGGACGCGAGAGGACCGCCGAACCGCTCCCCTCGTTCCCCGAGCGGATCGGCGCCGCCGCGGCGATCGACACGCGGAGGGTCCACTTCGCGTTCGCGACGCCGTACGCCCGCCAGCTCGTCAACCTCGCGCGCGTCGCCCGCCGGCTGGAGGCGCGGGGATACGACGTCACGCTCGTCTCCTGCCACGAGTTCACGACGCGCGGGGACGCCGCCGAGACCCTCGCCCGCGAACCGCTCGACGCGGTCGGCCTGCGGGGGTTCCTCGCCGGCGAACGGCCGCCGGACGTCCTCGTCGTGATGAACGACGTCGGCGCGGTGACCTCGCGCCTGGTCGAGCTCGCGCGCCGGTCGGACGTCGTGACCGTCGGCCTGACGAACCTCGTCCTGAACCTCGCGGAGGGGCGCGACCACTACCGGAAGGTCGACCACGTCCTCGCCGCCGGCCGCTACATCGAGGAGACGCTCGGGCGATCCGGCATCCGCGCGGTCGGCTTCCCCGAGCTCGACGAGCTCGTCACCCGCGAACCCCGCTTCCCCGACCGCCCGCTCGTCGTCCTGAACTCGAAGACGCGCGGGAAGCACCACGGCGGACGGAAGCGGGCGGTGGAGCTCCGGGACGAATGGCTCGAGACGACCGGCCGCGCCTGCCGCGACCTCGACGTCGACCTCGTCGTCAGCCGTCACCCGCGCGACGAGGGGAAGCTCGGGCGGTGGCCGATCTCCCGCGAGCCGTTCAAGGACCTGCTGGCGCGCGGCACGATCGCCGTCAGTCCGCCGAGCGGCGTCCTGCTCGAGGCGATGGCGCTCGGCGTCCCGGTCGTCTGCCACCGCGCGCTCCCGCTGTCGCCGAAGGAGAGCCCGTCGTTCGACGAGCCGCTCGGGGCGTTCCGCGTGACGACGTCCGGCGGGGAGTTCCGGGACGCGCTCGCGGAGGCGCTGACGTGGGTCGGCGACTACCGCCGCCGCTGCGCCGCGTTCTTCGGGCGCCACGTGGCGTGGGACGGCGTCCGCTCCATGACCGACGTCGCCGCCGACGCGCTGATCGACCTCCTCCCCGCGTCCCGGCGCGAACCCGCGCGCCCTTCGGCGGAGGAGCCCTGATGGTCGATCGCCCCGAGGGGACGCCGGTCGTGTCGGTCGTCCTGCCGACGTACGACCGCGCGCGCACGCTCGAGCGCGCCGTCCGGAGCGTGCTCGACCAGGAGTTCGCCGACCTCGAGCTGGTGGTCGTCGACGACGGCTCGACCGACGGGACGCCGGCGCTGCTCGAGCGGATCGACGACCCCCGGCTCGTCGTCGTCCGGCTCGGCCGGAACCAGGGCGGGAACCGGGCCCGGAACTGCGGGATCGCGACGGCGCGGGGGGAGATCGTCTGCTTCCTCGACAGCGACGACGCCTACCTCCCCGGGAAGGTCGGCGCGGTGGTGGAACACTTCCGCGCGCACCCGTCGGTCGACGTCCTCGTCGACTCGTTCGAGAAGGTCCGGTTCCGGGACGGGCGGGTCGTGCGGAGGAAGGTCCGGCGGAACCCCGACCTCGTCGACCGCGACGACTTCCGCGAGCGCGTGTTCGACCGGCGGCTGTTCAAGGCGACCCCCGCCCTGAGCGTGCGGCGCCGCGCGCTCCTCGCGGTCGGCGGGTTCGACGAGACCCTGCGGCGACGGCAGGACATGGACCTGCTGCTGCGGCTCGCGGAACGCCACCGCTGCTCGTCGACCGGCGCCGTCCTCTGGACGAAGCACTGGACCGACGACGCCATCTCGTCGACCCGCGACACCTACGTCGACGCGACCCTCGACCTCTGCGCGCGCCACCCGGACTACGCCGCCGTGCCGCGGTTCCGGTCCGGCCTCGCCCGCGACCTCGCGCGCCACCTCGGTCGGCTCGCGCGAGGGGGACGGCTCTCAGCCCTCGCGGCCGACACGTGGAAGCTCGGGCGCCACTTCGGCGCGCGCGACCTCGGCCGGCTCCTGCGACTCGGCCGTCGCGAGCTCCGGGAGCGGCGCGAAGCGGCGGGTCAGGGCGCTCGCGAGCTGGCCGACGAACAGCACCGTGAAGTAGCCGTTGGCGACCAGCAGCGCGGCCGGGACCTGCCAGAGCGGCAGCTCCACCTCGCACCTCTTCCCGATCACCCGCTTCGTCGAGCGACGGAGCTTCTTCCCCCAGAGAGAGAACGAACGGCCGATCCGGCCGAGGCGTGACGGCGCGACGGTCTGCGCGACCTGATAGTCGCGATCGAGCCCGGCGGTCCACGCGCGCCAGGCGAGGAACCGGAGTCCGGGGTGCGGGGCGTGCAGCGTCCGCGCGTCGACGGTCCGAACCCACTTGAAGCCCCGCGCGACGAGGTCGCGCAGCCAGAAGCCACACTGCTTCTTGAACGCCGGGAGGTCGGGGAACGGGTGGGCGTTGAACCACTCCGTCCGGACGGCGCAGTTGTTGGCGTTGATCTTCGTCCGGCGCGCCGACCGGTCGATCTCGCTCGGGAGGTCGAAGATCCAGGACAGCGCCATCGCCTTGTCGACGACCGTCTCGTACCCGAGCGTCGTGAACCCGCCGACCGCGACGACCTCCGGGTCCCCGAACGGCGCGGTGAGGCCGCGCAGCCAGCCGGGGAGCGGCCGGGCGTCGCTGTCGAGCATGACGCTCAGTTCGGTGTCCGCGCGCGCGATCCCGTGGTTCTTCAGGCGGTAGTACGTCAGCCCGGGCGTCGGCACGAGCTCCACGCGCGCGAGCTCGCCGAGCCGCGGCGCGACCTTCGCCAGCGCGCAGCGGATCGTCTCCTCGCGCACCGCCCGCTCGTCGAACAGGACCATCACGCGCGGCGGCTCCGCGAGGGCGGCCCGCTCGCGCTCGAGCTCCGCCTGGAGTCCGGCCATCGCCTTCAGCGTCCACCGGTCCTCGACGTCGATGGCGTTCTCCCATTCGATGACGATGGTGACGGACGGGATCGGGGACGGGACGGCGCTCACGGGAGGGTCTCCGGACCTCGGGAGGACCGGCGGATCGTATCCTCGCGCGCGGGGCGCCGGGCGTCCCGACGAGCCTCCCCGCCGACGCCTGACGCCGCCTTCACGCGACCTTGACCGACCGGCCGCCCCCCGCCGCGTGCGCCGTCAGGGGACCGCGACGACCACTCCGTTGGTCACCGCCACCCCGCCCGCCGCCGCGGGGTCGAACACGAACCCCTGCAGGTGGAACGGCCCCGACGGCGCCTCGGACGGCACCGTCACGGGGACGCTCGCCTCGCCGTGGCCGGGCCCGCCGGCCGAGAGCGGGAGCTGGAACACGACGCCGGTCAGCGCGTCGACGTGAAGGGCGCACGTCCCCCACAGAGGCGTGCCGGGCGACGCGTGGCCGACGAAGACGAGCGCGATCGAGAGACCGAGCGCCTTGCGGACCGTCACCTCCGCCTCGGACCGGGGGAGCGGGCAGCCGAGGACGCGCAGCTCCGGCACGAACCCGGACGAGCCGGGGCAACCGTCCCCGTGGACGTCGACCACGCCCCCCGCGCAGTGCGACACGACCCACACGTAGCCGGGGCCGACCGGATTCGACAGCGGCGACTGCGGCGCGCCGACCGCCACGTCGGCGAGGCCGTCCCCGTTCACGTCCCCGAGGCGCGCGACCGCGGCCCCGAGCGCGTCGCCGGTCGCGGGCCCGCCGCTCCCCACGAGCCCGAACAGGACCGACCCGTCGGCGCCGGAGTACGCCCGCGCGTACCCGGGGAACCCGAGGAAGAGCCCCGGCGCCCCGACGATCACGTCGTCGCGACCGTCCCCGTCGAGGTCACCCGCGCCGTCGAGCGCGTCGCCGAACATGCCGAGCCCCGGGTCGCCGTCGAGGACATGCAGGAGCGACATGTCGACGCCGGAGCGGACCGCGACCCGCTCCGTCCCCAGGGAGAGGCCGAGGTCGGGCGTCCCGTCGGCGTCGACGTCCCCCGCGCCGGCCATCTGGTATCCGATCGTCTCCCCCTCGGCCTCGACGACCTGTCGGACGACCTGACCGGTCGCGCCGGAGAAGACGTCGATCCGACCCGGCGTCCCGACGACGTCCGGGAAGCCGACGGCGAGGTCGTCATGCCCGTCTCCATCGAGATCCCCCGGTCCGGCGATCCCGAACGCGAGGCCCGGGAACGTCCCCTTCGCCCCGGTCGCTCCGGAGACGACCGTCGCTCCGCCGGCGGTCGGAGGGAGCGTGAACGCCACGTCCGCGAACCCGTCGGCGTTCATGTCCCCCGCGCCCGACACCCGGGGCCGGCTGCCGGTCGGGACGAGGTGGATCGGCGACCCGTCGACCCCGGACAGGACGCGCAGGTCCGTCGCGGAGGAGGTGACGAGGTCCGGGAAGCCGTCTCCGTCGACGTCGCCCGTCCGCCCGACGAACCGGCCGAGCCCGGCGCCCGCTCCGGCGCCGGCGACCAGGACCAGGGTCTCGCCGGTGCGCCCCGAGACGACGCGGACGGCCCCCGCGTCGAACCCGTTCGCGTCCTCCTGGAACGCGCCGATCACGACGTCGTCGAAGCCGTCCCCGTCGACGTCGCCGACCCCGGCGACCGCCGCGCCGAAGCCGTCCCCGACGGCGCTCCCTTCGAACTCGGCGATCGGGCTCTGCCCCGCCGCGACGCCGGTCAGACCGACCGCGACCGCGAACGCCCGCCGTGACTTCGCACCACGCATCGCCCACCTCCTTCGTCCCCGCATTCTCGACGAAACGACCGGGGACGTCCGCCCGAAAGCGCGACCTCCGTCCCGAACGCGTCCCCCCGACCGCGGCGCGGGGGCGGTCTCGATCCGATCGGAGGTTCCTCGCGAATCCCGTACCGGGAGACGAGAGACCGCGCCGCCGGCGGGTCGCCAGCGGCGCGGTCGATCGTCCACCCGCGCGCGGGCGCGGCGGACCCCGTCCGTCCGACGCCGTCAGGGGCAGACGGTGACGCGCACGCCGCCCGAGGCCTGGATGTTGCCGCCGAAGCCCGGGTCGCGCACCGCGTACTGGAAGTGGTACGTCAGGTTCGCCATCGCGGGGAGGAGCGGGAAGGCGACCGAGGCCGCTCCGCTCGCGTCGGTCGACGTGATCGTGCGCGTGAAGTCCGGCCCCGCGACGAGGATCGTCCCCCACGGCTGCACGTTGCTCCCCTCGGACTGCCCGGCGAACAGCACCGTGAACGAGTTCGGGTTCCCGCCGGTCAGGGTCAGGGTCAGGTTCCCGCCGACCGCGGGGAGCCCCGGCCCGACGCCGATCGTCGCGACCTGCCCGGTCGAACCGAGCTCGCCCGCGCCGTACGCCTCGACCCCGCCGCACGTCCCGACGAAGACGTCGTCGACGTACCACGCGTCGTTCACGTCGTCCCCCTCCACTCGGAACCGGAGGCGCAGCCCGTCGTGCGCGGCGGCCGGCGGGAGGACGAGCACGTGCTCGTCGAACTGCGTCTGGTCGATCCCGTCCGACGTGTGCCGCGTCACCTCGACCCAGGTCAGGTTCGCGTCGCGGAACTCCACCACCAGCTCGTCGCCCGCCTCGGCGCGGATGTGCTCCGTCGAGTACCGGACGACGACCGACGGCGCGCCGGCCGCGAGGATGAAGTTGGTCCGGATCTCCGCCTGGTCGAACTCGCCGGCGCCGAACGAACGGAGCTGGAGCGAGTACGGCGGGCTCGGCTCGTTGTCCCCCGAGACCACGGAGAGCGCCTTCTTCACGTGGGTCCAGGTCGCGGAGTCGACCGACGTCGCCGGGAAGTCGTCGAAGAAGCCGAGCGCCAGCGGATCCGGGAGCGAGGTCGCGCAGAGCGTCTTCGTCGCCTTGTACGACAGGATCGAGTTCTTCGCGAACTGTCCGAACTTCGAGACGTCCCCGCTGCAGCCGCCGATCCCCGGGCACATGATGCGGCAGTCGCTCCCGGAGCAGTGGTCCGACCCCCAGTTGTGGCCGAGCTCGTGCGCGGTCAGTCCGGTCCGCGCCGCGAAGTTGCCGGTGAACTTCGACTGCGAGAGGCCGTACGCGAGCCCGTTGCAGATCGAGCTGAGCCAGGCGACGCCGATGACGCTGCCGCTGAGGTTCCGGCCGGTGAACAGGTGCGCGACGTCCCGCTTGTGCGCGGTCTGGTTGTTGATCCACTCCGCGCGGAACTGGTCGAGCAGGCCGCCGGAGTTCGAGGTGGTGTACGGATCGGACGACGTCCGCACGAGGATCGACGTGACCTCGAACGTCAGGCCGACGTCCGGCTCGTAGATCCCCGAGACCGCGTTCATCACGTTCTCCACGTCGTACACGGTCGCCGCGACGTCGCTCCCGTTCTGACCGTAGAACGGGAAGTCCGCCTCGATCGCGATCTCGCAGACGTTCAGGCCGGTGGCGACGAACTGCGGGCCGCCGGGGATCGAGGCGGTCACCTCGTCGCCCGACCGCACCTCCAGCGCGTCGAGGCCGCACGTGCCGTCGAGGTCGCGCGTGTCGGCGGCGTCGAACACGACGTGGGCGTCGCGCGACGCGCCGGGGTCGACGTCGGTCAGCGGCTGGATCCCGTGCGTCGTCCCGTCCTCGAGCCGGACGAGCGCGCGCAGTCCCCCGTCCCAGACCGACGCGCGGAACGTCCCGGAGACGAACGCCGACGCGGACGGGAACAGGACGTCCCCCTTCCACGTCGCGCGGGGCGGCGGCGCCACCTCGACCGGGCCGTTCCCGTCGTCGACCAGCAGCCGGAACGCGTCGGCGCGGACGGTCGTCGGCTCGAGGACGAGCCACGCCTCGCGGCCGGCGAGGTCGACCCGGACCGCGTCGCCCTGGACCGGCGCCTCGGGGACGTCGAGCGACTGCACGGTGAAGGCGGAGACGTCGAGGGCGTCGCGGATCGCGGCGCGGAGGTCCGGGGCCGCGGCGTCGGCGGAGCCGGCGAGGGCGAGGAGGGACGAGACGAGGAGCGGAAGGCGCATGAAGAGCTCCCTGGGTACGGAGTCGG
>JBICIB010000264.1:0-4714 GCA_043101415.1 Planctomycetota bacterium JB042
GCCGGTGTCCCCCCGGCCCGAGGCCCCCTGCCTCCAGCCCTCTCCTCTACGGGCAGACCGTGATCGTCATCCCCTCGGAGTGCGACAGCCCCCCGACCGAGTTCACGTCGACCGCGACGAGCTGCAGCGACGCCGCGCCGCCGATCAGCGACGTGTCGTTCGGGATGCCGGCGAGGAGGGTGAGGAAGCCGGCGCCCGCGACTCCGGGCGGCCCCGGCATCGCGATGACCGGCGACGAGAGGACCGGGAAGTTCGGGTCGAGGAGGAACGTCCCCCACCCGACCGGCGTGCCGTTCGGGTCGGCGATGCCGACCAGGAAGAGGGCGTTCGCGCCGCCGACGGTGTCCGCGAGCTGCAGCTCGAAGTTCGCGTTCCCGACCTGCGGCTCGCCGCGGCGGCCGAGCTTCGGCTCGACGTCGCCCGTCCCGGCGCTCGCCGGACCGTAGTGCGTCGGCGGAGTGGCGCACGACGCGATCTCGACCTGCGCGCAGAACTCGACCTTCGAGAAGTTCGGGTCGTAGATGAACCCGCCGAACGCGTACGTCCCGGAGGCGACCGGCTGACCGAAGTCGTCGGTCTGGTCCCAGGTCTGGGTCTTCGTGTGCCCCGGACCGACGGGGACGAGCGAGCCGCCGCAGAAGAGGCTCAGGACCGCGGGCGCGCCGCAGCCGGTCTCGTGGACGCTCCGGAAGACGCACAGGGTCGGCAGCGTGTACGTCTGGTTCGAGTTGTTCGTCAGGCTGACGGTGATCGTCTGACCCGGGAACGCGTTCGCGGGCGAGACCTGGACGTCGATCTGCGCGGAGAGGTCGCCGGCCAGCAGGGCGGCGGCGAGGACGACGGGGAGAGACTTCATGGTTGGCTCCTTGGTCGAGCGGGTTCGAACCGGATCGGGGGCCGCGCCCGGGATCTCCGGGGCGGAGTCGACGTTCCCTAGGCCGCCGACGCTCGTTTCTGACGAGATCCGCGAGAAAAAGGCGACGGCCGCCTCCCTGATACCATGAACGCGCCTGGATCTCCCCCCGTGACCCCGATCGAACGCACCCGCGCCTCGCTCCTCGCCCGGCTCTCCGGCGACGCCGACCGGGCGACCTGGCTCGAGTTCTTCGACGCCTACGGCCCGCTCGTCCACGGCTATGCGCGCGGCCGCGGCCTCCAGCCGGTCGACGCCGACGACGTGGTGCAGGAGGTGCTCCTGTCGCTGATGCGCGCGATGCCCGGCTTCCGGTACGACCCGGCGCGCGGCCGCTTCCGCGGGTACCTCCGGACCGTCACCGCCCGCGCGATTTCCGCGCGAATCCGTCAGAACCGGCCGGCCGCCGCCCTACAGGACGTCGAGCTCTCCGACCCCGCGCTCTCCACCGACGACGACGCCGTCTGGGAGGACGAGTGGCGCCGGTACCACGTCCGACGGGCGATGCGCGTGGTCGAGGGCGAGTTCGGCGAGCGCGACCGGCTCGCGTTCACCCGGTACGCCGTGAACGGCGACCCTCCGGAGCAGACGGCCAGGGAGCTCGGCATGTCGGTCGACCAAGTCTACCAGGCGAAGTCGCGCATCCTCCGGCGGCTCTCCACCCTCATCGAGGCGAGGCGACGTGGAGAGGACTGACGAGAGCCGCTGGCACGAGGATCCGGACGAGCTGCTCGGGATCGTGCGGCGGGTCCAGGCCGACGAGGCGGGCGGGCCGACGCCGGAGATCGAGGGGCACTCCCGCCTGCGCGAGATCGCCCGCGGCGGCCAGAGCGTGGTCTACCGCGCCACGGAGACGGAGAGCGGCCGGGAGGTCGCGGTGAAGGTCCTCGCCCCCGGCGCGCTCGGCTCGGGGACGAGCGAGCTCCGGTTCGAGCGGGAGTTCCACGCGCTCCGGACGCTCCGCCACCCCGGACTCGTCGGAGGCCGGACGTGCGGGCGGACCGCCGACGGGCGGCGGTGGCTGACGATGGAGTTCGTCGACGGCCCGCGGCTGGACGAGTGGGCCGCGGCGCGGCGCGCGGCCGACCGCCCGCGCGCCGAGGTCCGCGAGGAGGCGCTCGCGATGTTCTCCGCGATCGCCCGCGCCGTCCGATACGCGCACCAGCACGGCGTCCTGCACCGCGACCTGAAGCCGTCGAACATCCGGGTCGACCGGCGCGGCGCGCCGCGCGTCCTCGACTTCGGCATCGCGAAGGTCGACCTCCCCGCCGACGACGACACGCGCCTCCTGACGGTCTCGCGGCAGTTCCTCGGCACGCCGGGGTACGCGGCCCCCGAGCAGGTCGCCGGCCGACTCGACGAGATCGACGCCCGCACCGACGTCCACGCGCTCGGCCTCCTCCTCTACGAGCTCCTCGTCGGCCGCCCGCCGTACCCGGTCGACGCCGGGCTCGCCGCGACGCTCACCGCGATCGAGTCCGCCCCGCCGCCGCGGCCGTCGCGTGCCGACCCGGGGATCGACGCCGACCTCGACGCCATCGTCCTCTGCGCGCTGCAGAAGGACCCCGCGGACCGCTACCAGTCGGTCGACGCGCTCCTCGCCGACCTCGAACGGCGACGCGACGGCCTCCCGGTGCAGGCCCACCCGGCGGGCGCGTTCTACGAGCTCCGGAAGTGGATCGGACGGAACCGCCTCCTGTTCGGGCTCGCCGCGGCCCTGGTCGCCCTGCTCGCGTCGTTCGGCGTCACCGCCGGCGTCCTCCTCTCGCGCGAGCGGGCGACGCGCGCCGGCAAGGAGCGGCTCTCCGACTACCTCCTCGGGCTCCTCCTCTCGACCGACCCGTTCCGGTCGTCCGACCCCGCGCGATCGGTCGACGCGCTCCTCGCCGGCGCCGCGGACCGGCTGAAGGTCGAGCTGGCCGACGACCCGATCGAACAGGCCCGCCTCCTGAACGTCGTCGGCATCCACCACCGCACCGCCGCGCGCTACGCCGAGTCGGAGGAGGCGCTCCGCGAGGCGCTCCGGCTGCGGCGCGCGGAGCACGACGGCGACCACGAGGACGTGGCGGAGAGCCTGACCGAGCTCGGCAGCCTGTTCCTGTTCGTCGACCGTCTCGCGGAGGCGGAGCCGATGCTCCGCGAGGCGCTGGCGATGCGCCGCCGCCTCCACGGCGAGTCCGACCTCCGGGTCGCCGAGAACCTCGGCCGCCTCGGCCACCTCCTCGTCTCCCGGGACGAACGGACGGAGTCGCGCGCGCTCCTGGAGGAGGCGCTGCGGATCCGGCTCGATCGGCTCGGAGAGGACGACGCGGCGACCGTCGCCTCGATGCACCAGCTCAGCCAGCTCCACCACCGCGCGGGCGACCTCGACGAGGCGCGCGCGCTGCAGGAGCGGGCGCTCCGCATCCGGAAGGAGCGGGGGATGCCGGCGCCGAGCATCGCGGCCGGGCACGGGATGCTGGGGCAGATCGCGCAGGCGCGGGGCGACCTCGAGACGGCCGAACGGGAGCTGCGGCGGGCGAGGGACCTCCGCGCGGCGGCGCTCGGTCCGGAGCACGAGGACGTCGCCGTCGCGGCGGGCGGCCACGCGTTCGTCCTCGCGGCGCGCGGGGAGACCGACGCGGCCCTGGCCGAGGCGGAGGAGGCGCTCCGGATCGTCCGCCGGACCCTCCCCGAGACCCACCCGCACGTGATGACGCTGCGGGTCGACGTCGCCGCCTACCGCGCCCGTCTCGGCGCGCTCGACGTCGCGGAGGCGGAGCTCCGGAGCGCGCACGCGGAGACGGTCGGCGGCAGCGGGCGGCTCGCGTCGGCGCTCGAACTGCTCGCCGTCGCGCGCCTCGAGCGGGGGGAGCGCGAGGCGGCCGAGCGCCTCCTCGAGCTCGCGCTCGGGCAGCTCCGTCGGCTCCGCGACGCGCCGCCGGAGCGGGCGGCCGGGATCCTCGGATCGCTCGGCTGGATCGCGGGCGAGCGGGGCGATCCCGAGGCGGCGCGGGCGCGCCTGGCGGAGGCGGTGGCGCTCCTCGACGGTCACGAGGACGACCCGGCGCGCGCGGACTTCCTCGCGCAGCTCGCGACGCACCTCCGGGCGCTCGGACGCGAGGACGACGCCCGGCGGACCGCCGCGGACGCGCGGGCCTCGTGCGAGGCGGCCGCTCGCGCGCGGGGGGCCGCGCGGTGGTCCGAGGCCGAGCTCCGGACGCGCGCGAGGACGGAGCGACTCCTGCGGGAGTTCGACGCGACGCCGGGCGATTGACGCGATCTTGACCCGCCCCTGAGGCTCCCGCCGCGCGCGGCGGCGAACCTGCGCTTCCCCAACGGGGCGCCCCGAGGCAACGGACCCTCTCCAGCCTGCCAACCCAACCGGATCGACGGGGCGCCCCTCCTTTCCCTCCTCCTCCCGCGCGGACCCGCGCTCAGTCGAGCAGCCCGCTCGACTCCTCCTCCGACGCCAGGTACTTCTCGGTGTACCCCGGGTCGACGTCCCGACAGACGTCGGTGATGCGCGCCGCGAGGTCGTCGTAGTCCGGGTCGTCGGTCCGCCGGTGGAACTCGCCGGCGAGGATCACGAACCGGAGGAGGTGGCGGAAGACGATCCCCTCGTTCTTCTGGAGCGTGCGCGACGCGACGAACGAGTGGAAGTCGCCCTGCGAGTCGAACACGCCCCCGCCGATCCACTTCGGCTGCACGTCGACCTCGTCCGGCTCGGCGAGCTTCGCCTCGAACGCGAGCTTCAGCATCTCGGGGAACGACGGCGGCTTCTCCTCCTCCTCCGCCCACGGGTCGAAGTCGCGCCGCTCC
>JBICIB010000265.1:0-2656 GCA_043101415.1 Planctomycetota bacterium JB042
GACGCTCTTCCGATCTCCGGCGCGCGATCTCCGGGCCGCGCGCCGGGTCGGGCGTCGTCCCGACACGGTGCGGGTCCAGCTCTCGCGCGGCCTCTCGCTCCTGCGCGGGATGCTCCCCGCGGGGATCGCGGGCGGGCTCCTCCTCTCGGCGTCCGCACGCAAGAGCCTCGCCGCCGTTCGCGTCCGCGTGCTCGAGCACGCGGCCGGCGGCGCGGCGCCGCTCCCCTCCGCCGGTCTCTTCTCCCTCGGAGGACTGCTCATGGTGAACAAGGTCCTGATCGGTGTCCTCGGTGTCGTGCTCCTGGCGACGGCCGCACGTCTCCTCTGGAGCGACGGAGAACCCGCCGGGCGCGAGGAGGCTCCGTCGGTCGCTGTCGCGTCGGCGGAGGTCCCGCCGAAGCATCCCTCGCCGAGCGCCTCGCCCGAGCGCACCGCGGCGTCCCCGGCGGCGGACGACGTCACCGCGCCCGCGGACCCGTCGCCCGCTTCGGCGCCGCGTCCGGCCGCGGAGACGGCGGGGCTGACCGGGCGTCTGCTGCTCGACGGGGCGCCGGTGGAGGGGGTGGAGGTGACCCTCCTCCGCGTGGCGGTGGAGGAGCTGACCGGCAGCCTCGCGCGCACGCTCCTCGGGCGGGACGAATCCCCGCTGCGAGCGTGCGGCGGGTCGACCACCGACGGGGAGGGGCGGTTCGCGTTCGACCACGCCCCGACGCACTCGGTCCTGGCGCTCGGGATCGACCTCGGCGGCGGGCGCGCGACGGTCCGCGCCGTCGAGGCGGCGTTGGCGCCGGAACGGACGGCGAGCGTCGGCGACATCGAGCTCGGCCCGGTCACCGCGCTCTCCGGCCGCGTCGTGGACGAGGAAGACCGCCCGATCGCCGGCGCGACGGTCCGCGCCGTCCTCTCGCCGGTCCCGATCGCTCTCGTCGGCGGGGAGCGGTTCCGGCCGGACGCGGTGGTCGTCCGCGGCGACGACGAGGTGACGCCCCTGCCGGCGTGGGTCGAGCCGTGGTGGACCCGCTTCCCCGCGCCGCGGGCGGTCACCGGCGCCGACGGGCGGTTCACGCTCGGCGGCGTCGCGCGCGGCGTCGTGAGCCTCGTGGTCCACGCGGAGGGGAGGCGACCGATCGCGAAGGCGACGCCGACGGGGAACGTCCCGGCGCGCGACGTCGGCGACCTCCGGCTCGACGCCGGGCGGACGCTCGAGGGGCGCGTGCTCGACGCGGCGGGCGCGCCGGTCGCGGGGGCGGCGGTCTTCGCCGGGGTCCACTCCGTGCTCGCGGACTGCGCGTTCGCCGCGCCGGCGGTCGCCCCGACCGACTCCGACGGCCGGTTCGCCGTCCGCGGCCTGCCGGAGTTCGGCGACCTGACCGTCGCCGTCCGCGCCGGCCCGCGCGACGGGTTCCGGGTCGATCGGCCGGGGGACGTCGAGGAGGTGGAGCTGCGTCTCGCGCCGACGACGGCGCTGGTCGTCGATCTGGTCGGAACCGAGCTGCCGGCGCCCGGGCGGATCGAGGTCGCCGCGGTCCGGGCGGGCGCGGGGACGCCGTCGCTCGCCGGGGAGGGGGCCGCGCGGCACCCGGCGGAGTCCGTCGACGGCCGGCGGTTCGTGTTCGAACGGCTCCGCCCCGGGGGGTACGTCGTGCTCGTCGCGGTCGACGGCGCGGCGCGGCCGTTCCCCGTCGAGCTGCCGCCGGGCGGGGCCTCGATCGAGGTGGCGGCGCCGACGCCGACGCGGCTCGACGTCCGGGTCGTCGACGACGCGAGCGGCGCGCCGATCTCCGGGGCGACCGTCGGCCTGCGGCGGCTCGACGTCCGTCCGGCGCACCCGGTCGAAGCGATCACGGCGGAGGACGGGACGGCGGCGCTCGGACCGGTCTCGTTCGACGGGATCGACACCCGCCCGTCCCCGCGGCTCGTCGCGTCCCATCCGGCGTACGGACGCTCGGAGCGGCGGTTGGACGCCGCGCCGGACGGCGTCGTCGAGGTCCGGTTCGCCCCGACGGGGAGCGTCGAGGGCCGGGTGACGATCGCCGGCGAGCCGCCGAGTCGACCGCTGCTGGTGACCGTGTACGAGGACGACGGGTTCCTCGGCTTCATGACCGGCGTGCCGACGCTCGTGACGACCGACGCCCGAGGCGCGTTCACGATCCCGGCGCTCGCCGCCGGATCCTGGCTCTACCGGGTCGGTCCGCGCTACCTCGAAGGCGACCTGGTCGCGGCGCTCCCCGCGCTGACCTCGCCGCCGGAGTCGATCGCGCGCGGCGGGTTCGAGGTGCGGTCGGGCGAGACGACGACGGTCGAGGTCGACGCGATCACCGCCGACTCGGCGGTCGCGTGCAAGGTCGTCGGCCGGGTCACGCTCGACGGCCGTCCGCTGGAGGACGCGCGGGTCTTCGTCCACCCGCTCGGGCGGTCGGCCGAGACCGGGGCGCGCGGGGGGAGCGCCACGACCGACGTCACCGGCGCGTACGAGATCGACTCGCTGCCGCCCGGGATGGTCCGGGTCGTCGTCCATCGGGTGGCGCGGACCGAGCGCGGCTTCCACATGAACGAGGTGTTCGAGCGGGACGTCGAGCTCCGTCCGGGCGGGGTGCTCCCGCTCGACGTCGCGCTCCGCGCCACGCGCGTCGAGTTCCTCGTCGTCGGCGAGGAC
>JBICIB010000266.1:0-2657 GCA_043101415.1 Planctomycetota bacterium JB042
CGGGTCGAGCGGGTTCCCCTCGATCCGAACTCGAAGGGGAACACCTGCTCGAAGGCGAACGGGATGATCTCGTACACCTACTACCCCGAGCGGCTCCTCCACCCGATCAAGCGGGTCGGGAAGCGGGGCGAGGGGAAGTGGAAGCGGATCTCGTGGGACGAGGCGATCGCCGAGATCGGCGACCGGTTGAAGGCGATCCGCGAGGCGGGGACCCCCGAGCGGTTCGTCTTCCACTACGGGCGGGACAAGACGAAGGGGTTCACGAAGCGGTTCACCGAGGCGTACGGCACGCCGCACCGCCTGAACCGGCGCGCGATCTGCTCGTCGAACCGCCGCGTGCCGCTGATGTCGATGTACGGCCGCGAGTTCGAGTGGGAGTCGCAGGACTTCGAGAACACGAAGTACATCGTCAACTTCGGCGGGAACCCGATGGAGGCGTACCAGGGCGGCCTGTTCATGATGCACCGCATCCAGGACGCGCGGGTCGACCGCGGCGCGAGGATGGTGACGTTCGAGGTCCGACCGTCCGCCACGGCGTCGGTCTCCGACGAGTACCACCCGGTCATGCCGGGGACCGACGGCGCGGTCGCCCTCGCCATGGGGCACGTGATCGTGAACGAGGGCCTGGCCGACGTCGACTTCTGGAACGCGTGGACGAACCACCCGTTCGAGGCGATGAAGGCCCACCTGCAGGAGTACACGCCGGAGTGGGCGGAGTCGGAGAGCGGGGTGAAGGCGGACGACATCCGCCGGATCGCGCGCGAATTCGCCGCCGCGGCGCCGGCGTGCTGCACGATGTCGAACCGCGGCTCGGCGAAGCACTACAACGGGGTCCAGGCCGACCGCGCCATCCGGATGCTCGACGTGCTGGTCGGGAACGTCGGGAAGCCGGGCGGCTTCTGCCTCTCCTCGCTCCGGATGTGGGCCGGCCGGTACGGGCAGGAGGGGCTGCCGAGGATCAGCCAGCCGAAGCCGTCGCCGCCGAAGACGCAGCCGTGGCTGCCGGGGACCCGCGAGTTCGAGACCCTCCCGAAGGAGGTGCAGGAGCGCGTCGCCGCCTTCCCCGAGATGTGGCGGAAGAAGTACTTCGGCGAGCTCGCCACGCCGTCCGAGTACCCGCTCGCGTGGCACTGGTACCAGATGCGCGTCGGGCAGCTCGTCTACCCCTACATCAAGGAGGGGCGCCAGAAGGTCGACGCGTACATGAGCTTCACGCTCGGCGCCGCGTACGGCTACCCCGAGTCGGACGTCGCCCGCGAAGTGCTCGCCGACGAGTCGCTGATCCCGTTCCACGTCGCCATCGACATCGGCTACGGCGAGCAGACCGCGCTCGCGGACATCGTCCTCCCGGAGGCGACCTCGCTCGAGCGGTGGGACGCGCACTCGACGAACAACTACGGCCTCCGCCCGTACACCGGCATCCGCCAGCCGCTCGTCCCCCCGGCCGGCGAGTCGCGGCCGATCCAGGTCATCCTGCGCGACCTCGCCCGGCACATCGGCGGCGGGATGGAGCAGTACTTCGCGTTCGACGACGTCGAGGAGTACTACCGCGCGTGGTACGAGGAGGTCCCGATGGAGTGGGAGGAGTTCAAACGGCGGGGGATCTGGACCGACCCCGACCGCCCGCTCGACTACGAGCTGTACGCGCGCGAGCTGACCGCCGCCGACCTCGAGGGCTCCGAGACCGACCCGGAGACCGGGATCGTCTCGAAGGGCGGGGAGGCGATCGGCATCGTGGTGAATGGCAAGGCGGTCCGGGGGTTCGAGACACCCACGCGGAAGATCACCGTCGACGAGCCGCTCTTCCCGCTCGCCGCGAAGCACGTCGGCCTCCCGATGGACGACGTGAACGCCAGCGCGCTGGTGAAGTACGCCAAGGTCCCCGAGCACGTCGGCCTCGGCGAGGACGACTACGTCTTCAGCACCTTCAAGTGGAACGTCCACACGCAGGGGCGCTCGGGCCACTGGAAGTACCACGCCGAGATCGTCCACACGAATCCGGCGTTCATGCACCCCGAGACCGGCGCGCGGCTCGGCGTCGAGGAGGGGGACGAGGTCGAGATCACCGTCTTCCGCCCGAAGGGACACACCTACCGCGGGGGCGAAGAGGCGCCGGTCGGGACGGTCCGGAACCGGGTCCGCTTCCTGAAGGGGATGCACCCGAAGGTGATCGCCTGCTCGCACCACGTCGGCCACTGGGAGCACGGCGCGGTCGGCCGGGCCGAGAACGCGGCGTCCGCCGCCTCGGCGCCGGGCGTCGCCGCCGCGGACGAGCTGCCGGCCGATCGGGACCTGCCGTCGAACGTCTGGTGGTCGAAGGCGAACGGCGGCCCGGGCGGCGGGGTCGCGATCAACGACGTCCTCCCGATCAACCCGTGCCCGCTCGTCGGCGGCCAGAACTGGTACGACAACGTCTGCCGGGTCCGGAAGGCGTGAGCGACGGCCCGCGCGCGATCGCCCCGCTCTACGCCCTCCTCGCTCGGATCGCGCTGTGGGAGGTCGACCGCCCGCTGCTCGAGGCGCTCCGCCGGGGCGACCTCGCCGCCGGTCTCGACCTGGCCGAGCCGGGGTGCGCGGCCGACCTGGAGCGGGACTGGTCGGACGCCGACCTCGAGCGGGCGGCGACCGAGTACTGCGCGCTCCACGTCCTCCCGGAC
>JBICIB010000267.1:0-5920 GCA_043101415.1 Planctomycetota bacterium JB042
GGGGGAGGAGCTCCTTCGTTCGCTCGGACATGCACGCGGCCGGCCCGGGGCTTGGTTACCGGGCGTCGTGACCGGCCGCTTCCGCAACTCGCTCGGCGAAGGACTCCTCCCCCCGAGGGGCCGGGCCTGGTGGGACTTTCCCCCCTCGACCCGATTCTTGGGGAATGGAGGGGGGAGACCGGAAGCGGATCCATGAATGGGTCCACTTCCGGTCTTCTTCCATTCCCTCCGAATCGGGGTGAGCCGGGATCTCCACGGTGACGAGGCCCGTCGGGATCGGGAGAGGGAGGGGGTAGAGAGCGCCTTTGAGCCAGCGACGCCCGAACCGATCACGGCGAACCCGCCGACGTACAGCGGAGCGAAGGGAGTAGAGCGGAGCGGGCGGACCGACCTCCAGCGCAGCCGACGACGTCGAACCCGGCCCCGCCGGGCCCGACACGCGTGCCGCCCGTGGAGCGTGCCGAACGCCCCCTCCCTCTCCCGATCCCGGCGGACCGTGGCCGACGAACGCCCCGCAGCCGAATCCCCGTTCACCGCCCCGCGCGCAGCGGACCGCCCCGCGCAGCGGCCCGACGCACCACGCGAAGTGCCCCCCGCCCCGCGCAGCGGTGTCACCGGCCCGCGCAGCGCAGCGACCTCAAGCCTCGCGCAACACGTCCCTGACCGACTCCACATGCTCCTCGAACACTCCCTTCTCCGCGACGAACTCCGCCACGTGGATCGTGTTCCGCCACAGCCCTTCCTCGATCCGGAACGTGATCAGGTACCGCCTCGCGCGTCCTTCCGCCGTCACCTCGCACAACATCTCCACCGCCGGCGCGCCTCCCCACTCCACGTCCCGTTCCTCGAGGACGACGTAGCCGCGGTGGTCGACGAGGTCGTTGCGGAGGGTCTCGCGCCAGAAGTCGAGGGTGCCGCGGAGCGAGTCGGGGAACGTGCGGACCCAGTACATCGAGTCGTCGGACGCGATCGACTTCACGCGGTGGCGTCCCTCGTCGACGACGAGGAAACCGTCGGGGGACGGCGGGACGGCGCAGGCGGCGAGGAGGACGGGGGCGAGGAGGAGGATCGGCTTCATCAGAATCCCTCCAGGACGCGTTCGGCGCCGACGGAGCGGACCCAGACGAACCGGCTCGGGCCGCGGCGGGTCCTCACCGCGGGGGCGTTGGAGGAGAAGTCGACGGTGAGGGTGGAGAACTCGACCTGATGGGTCAGGAGGCGGAGCGCGCCCTCCATCCGCTCGATCTCATCGGTCAGCCGCCGGAGCTCGGCCTCGATCTTCAGGATCGCCTCGACGTCGGTCGCGCGTTCGAGGAGGTCGAGGAGCCGCGTCCGCGAGCGGCGCGCGTTGTCGAGCCGGATCTCCAGGTCCTGCATCTCGCGGGTCACGTCCTTCGCCTCGAGCGCCTCGGACAGGATCACCCCCATCGATCGGACCCGGTCGAGGAGCGGGAAGAACCGCGCGACCGGGACCTTGCAGACGACCGTGCCGTCGGCCCGCTCCTTCAGGTAGCCGCCGCTCTCCTCGACCCAGCCGACGAGGCGCGCCACGGCGTCCTCCACCGCGGGGACGAGGACCCCGAACCGGGCCGAGTAGATCATCTTCCGGCCGGCCGTCGCCGGGGCGTCGGGTGCGCCCCACGTCCCGCCGCCGGCGCTCCGCTTCGCCGTCGCCCCGTCGTCCCCGTCGGAGAGGAGGCCGTTCTCCCCCGACGCGTAGCCCGCCGCGGCGCGCGCGATCTTGCTCTCGGCCGGCGCCTCGTCGTAGAGGACCCCGGCGCACCCGAACGTGGCGGAGAGGAACGCGAGCAGCGCGGCTCGCACGATCTTGGTCATGGCGGGTCTCCCCGGATCGGCGTCGTCGATCGTACGGACGAGGAGGCGGGACCGGAATCTCCGGCGGAGGTTCCCGGGAAACGGGACGGTCCCGGGCGGGAGCCTCAGCGGTAGGTCGACCAGTCGACGTCGATCCCGACGCCGAGGCGCGCCGGCAGCGTGTCCCAGAGCTCGTGCTCGATCTCGGGGAGGCGCGGCGAGCCGACGTAGAACCGCTCGGACTGCATCGGGACCATGTCCGGGACGGCGTTCAGGTGCCACGTGAGGTGGTCGACGCCGACCTCGGCCGCGAGCTTCCTCGCGAGCGCCATCTCCTCGTCGCTGTCGTTCCACTTGAACAGGATGTAGCGCCAGACGAGGAGCGGGCCGTCCTGGCCGCGCTCCTTCCGCATCGCCGCGACCGCGCGCATGCCGTCGAGGACGCGGTCGAGACGGCCGTTGACGCGGTACTTCTCGTACGACTCCTGCGTCGCGCCGTCGACCGAGAAGACGACGCAGTCGATCCCCGACTCGAGCAGGCCGCGCTGCCGGTCCTCGGTGTGGAAGAAGTGCCCGTTCGTGCTGGAGAGGATCACGCAGTGCGGGTTCTTCTCGCGGCAGTAGCGTACCATCTCGTGCGCCTGCTTGTGCATGTAGTTCTCGCCGCCGACGTGGAACTCCATGTACCGGAGCTCGGGCGAGAGCGCATCGATCACCCGCTTGTAGGTCTCGAGGTCGAGCGTCTGCGAGGCCCGACTGTCGATCATGCCGTCGCGATTGCAGCCGGGGCAGGCGAGGTTGCAGCCGATGTGCGACTCGACGTAGAGGGCGCGCGGCTTCTCGACGTGCTCGAGGTAGTCCTCGGGCGGCTTCGGACCTTCGATGCGGTGCGGGCAGCCCCGACAGATCGGGATCGCGTCGATGTTCCTCGCGATGGCGCGGCGGAGGCGGACGTACTCCGGGCCGTTCCAGACCTCGTCGAACGACTTGGTCGTGAGGTCCCCGAGCGGGTTCGTCTTCTCCGCGTCGATGCATGCGCAGACCGCGGTCCCGTCGGAGAGGACGGTCGCCTGCCGCCAGGGACGGGTGCAATACCGCCGCGCCCCTGCGTCGTCGCGCACCCAGGTGGCGATCGAGCGGGGTTCGGACGCGGCGGGGTCGGACTCGGACGGACTCACGGGGCGGTCCCTCGGGGCGATCGGCTCCCCCATGCTTAGCACGGAGGTCGGGGAATGCCCTCGAGAGTCTACCGGGAACCCCCGGACCGCCCGGGGATTCGGCGAGACGTCCGCCGCTCTCCCCGGATCCGGAGCGGGACCGGAGCGGCGGAGTAGACTGGCCGAAGGCGCACCGAGAGGGACTCGTGAACGACACGCTGGACGACCCCGAGGACCGGGACGAGCCGGACGACCGGGACGAGCTCGATCGCCTGGTCGGCCGCGCGCTCGACCGGATCGAGTCCGGAGGCCCGAGCGCGCTGGAGGAGCTGTACGCCGAGCGCCCCGAGCTCGCCGACGCCGTCGAGGAGCGGCTGCGCGTGCTCGGCGATTTCGGCCTCCTCGAACCGGAGCCGCCCGCGACGCCGTTCGCCGACGAACCCGGCCGGACGCTCGGCGACTTCCGCCTGATCCGGCGGCTCGGAGGCGGCGGCATGGGGGTCGTCCACCTCGCCGAGCAGGTCTCCCTCGGACGCGAGGTGGCGGTGAAGCTGATCCGCTCGGACCAGCTCCACCACCCGGCGGCCCGGGCGCGCTTCCAGCGGGAGGTCGACCTCGTCGCGCGGCTGAAGCACCCGGCGATCGTCCCGATCCACGCGGTCGGCGAGGTCGACGGCGCGCCGTACTTCGCGATGGAGCGGATCGAGGGGACGACGCTCGAGACGCTCCTCGACGCGCTCCGGGACGAGGACCCGGAGACGTTCGACGCGGGACGCCTCCCCGAGCTCGTCGCGCGGCAGGCCGGCGCGGCGCGCGACCCGGACTGGCGCCCCGCCCCGGACTGGCGGCGGTTCGCCCTCGAGACGGCGCGGACCGTCGCCCGCGCCCTGGAGCACGCGCACCGGAAGGGGGTCGTCCACCGCGACGTGAAGCCGTCGAACGTGATGATCGCGACCGACGGCCGCGTCTTCCTGACCGACTTCGGCCTCGCGCAGGCGCAGGACGACGTCCGCCTGACGCAGAGCGGGTCGGTGATCGGGTCGCTCCCCTACCTCTCGCCGGAGCGGGTCCGCGGCGAGCCGTCCGACGAACGGGCCGACGTCTACGGGCTCGGCGCCACGCTCTACGAGATGTGGACCTTCCGCGCGCCGTACCACGCCGACTCGGCCGAGCTGCTCGCGGCCCGGATCGTCGAGTCGCCCCCGACCTCTCCGCGCCGGCTGAACCGTCGCCTCACGAAGGACGACGAGACGGTGGTGCAGACCGCGCTCGACGCCGACCTCGACCGGCGCTACCGCGGCGCGACCGCGCTGGCGGAGGACCTCGACGCGCTCCTCGCCGGGACCGAGATCCGGGCCCGTCCGCTCGGACCGCTCCTGCGCCTCTCGCGGCTCGTCCGGCGCCACCCCGGCCCGGCGGCTGCGGTGGTCCTCGCCTTCCTCCTGTTCGTGGTGGCGCCGATCGCGTTCGCCGCCTGGCAGATCCGGACGAACGAGCGGCTGACCGAGGCGTTCGACCGCGCGCTGAAGGAGCAGTCGCGCGCCGAACGGAACCTCCGTTCCGCGCAGGAGGCGGTCGAGTTGATCCTCCACGAGACGGCGAGCCGGCTCCTCCCGAGCGTCCCGCAGATGGCGCACGCGCGCGAGCGGATCCTCGAGAGCGCCGTCGAGTTCTACCTGCCGCTGCTCGCCCAGGAGCCGGAGGACCGGCGCTCGCGCTTCGAGCTGTCGATGATGCGGCGCTCGCTCGGCGACCTCTACCTCGACCTCGGCCGGCTCGACGACGCCCGGATCGAGCTGGAGCGATTGATCGAGATGCTCCGCGCGCTGCACGCGGAGGCGAAGGCCGGCGAATCGGGCGAGCCGTCGCTCCGCGAGCTCTTCCACCAGCTCGGCGCCGCCCACGCGCAGATCGCCCACATCGACGAGCGGCTCGGCGCGTTCGACGCGGCCCGCTCCCGGCTCGAGGAGGGGATCGAGTGGTTCGACCGCGCGAACGCGCTCGGGGACGGCTCGCCGGCGACCTGGCTGCAGCACGCGCTCGCGGCCGCCTCGATGGCGCAGCTCCGGTACGAGCAGGGTGCGGCGGGCGAGGCGTCGGACTGGGCGGAGCGCGCGATCACGTCCGCCTCGCGGGCTCGAGGGCTCGACGACACGGGCCCGCTCGCGGCGGACACCCTCGCCAAGGCGCTCGCGCTCCGGGCGCGATTCCGCTACGAGGAGGGGCGCCTCGCCGAGGCGGTCGCGGATCAACGACGCGCCATCGATCTCGTGCGCCCCCTCACGGGCGAGGACGCGACGATCACCGCCCGGGTCTCGCTCGTCACGCTCCTCCAGAACCACGGCACCGCGCTCGGGGCGATCGGGCGCACCGAGGAGTCGATCGCGGCCCTGCGCGAGGCGGTCGATCGGATCGAGCCGCTCGTCGCCGCGTTCCCCGAGCAGTCCGTGCTGCTCCGGATCGCCGGAGGGGCCTGGAACTCCCTCGGGCTCGCCCACGGGACGCGCGGGGAGTCCGAGGAGAGCCGCGAGGCGTACCGCCGCTCGGTCGACGCGCACCGGCGGTTCGAGGCGACCGGCAACGGGGCGCTCGGGCCGGCGGACGACTTCTCGATCTCCCTCGCCAACCTCGCCTCCGTCGAGCTCTCGTCCGGCGGCGCCGACGCGGCCGAGGCGATCCTCGACGAGCTCGACCGGCGCCTCGCACGGGCTCCCGAGGGGCCCGAGCCGCCGACGCGCACGAAGGTCCGGGAGCAGGCGGCGGCGCTCCGCGCGCGCCTCCTGATCGAGCGCGGCGACCTCGACGCGGCGGCCGTGACGCTCCGGGACCTCCTCGCCGGCGACGTGCGGGACCCGCGCGTGCCGGCGGCGTGCGCCGAGATCTGGATGGTGATCGCGGAGCTCGCGGACGAGCCGTTGGCCGGCGAGGCCCGGCGACGGGCGCTGCAG
>JBICIB010000268.1:0-13242 GCA_043101415.1 Planctomycetota bacterium JB042
GTGCTCTTCCGATCTCGCTCGGCGGGGTGGTGATCGGGGGGGTACGGGAACGCGCGGTTCGTCATCGTCCTGTTCACGTCGGGGACGCTCGCGTTCGTCACCACGATGACCCAGGTGCCGTTCACGATCGGTGCGTCCGGGGCGGTGTTCGGACTGATCGGGGCGGCGATCGCCTACGGGTTCCGCCGCGGGGGCGAGATCGGGGAGCGGATCCGCGGCTACGGTTTCCAGTGGCTGGCGTACGGGGTCGTCTTCGGATTCCTCGTCTCCAGCGTCAACAACTGGGCCCACGGCGCGGGGGCGGTGATCGGGTTCGGCGTCGCCTGGACGTTCGACGTCGGGCGGCTCCAACGCGGCCGCGAGTCGGACGGCGCGCGCCTCCTCGCCCTCCTCCTGATCGCGGTCACGCTCGTCGCGCTGGTGGTCGGGGTGTGGCTCGGATTCACGCGGGACTACCCGTACGTCCGCTTCCGGTAGGCGCCCCGCGACGGGCGCGGCTCCTCCGGCCCCTGTCACCTCGGACCGGGCGCCGGCTACACGTTGCCCGCCCCTCGCCCGTCGGATACGCTGGGACCACCGCACTGTGGTGGGCACCCGGTGTCGGAGTGGTCATGTCGCGTCGGTCGCCTCCCTACGGGCTCGTCCTCGCGGTCGGCTCGGTCTGCTTCCTCGCCGGGGCGTTCCTCGTCCCGCGTGACCTGTTCGTCGGCACGCTCCTCGCCAAGGAACACGCCTCCCCCCGCTCGGTCTCCGAGCGCGCCCATCCCCTGACCGGACACGAGCTCGGCACGATCGCCCTGTTCGAGCAGGTCTCCCCGTCGGTCGTCTTCATCATGACCAGCCACCGCAAGCCGACGGACGCCCTCGCGGGCGGGACGGTCTTCGACGCGGCGCCGATCGAGGGGGCCCCGATGGACGGGCCGCTCGACGAGTTCGAGTGGGACAGCGGGTCGGGGTTCGTCTGGGACGACCGCGGGCACGTCGTGACGAACTACCACGTCGTCCGCGACGCCGTCGACCTGACCGTCCGCCTCCCCGACCTCTCCGACTGGCCGGGCCGGCTGGTCGGCATCGACGAGGACAAGGACCTCGCCGTCCTCCACGTCGAGGCGCCGGCGTCCCTCCTGAACCCGATCGTCGTCGGCCGCTCCGCGCCGCTGCGGGTCGGCCAGCGCGCCTACTCGATCGGGAACCCGTTCGGCCTCTCCAGCACGCTGTCCGAGGGGATCATCAGCGCGGTCGGCCGCACCATCCGCTCGGGGACCGGCGCCGGACGGATCATCCAGGACGTCATCCAGACCGACGCGGCGATCACCCCCGGCAACTCCGGCGGTCCGCTCCTCGACTCGGCCGGCCGGTTGATCGGCGTGACGACGGCGATGGTCTCCGACGCCGGCGGGAGCGCCGGCATCGGCTTCGCCATCCCGGTCGACACCGTCAACCGCATCGTCCCCGACCTGATCAACCACGGCCGCCCCCGGCGCGCCGGCCTCGGCGTCCGCGTGCAGACCGAGGTCGACCGCCGCATCGACGGCGTGATGATCGCGTACGTGCTCCCCGGCAGCGCCGCCGAGCGCTCCGGCCTCCGCGGCAGCATGAACCCCGAGACCCTCCGCTTCGGCCTCGGCGACGTCATCACCGGGATCGAGGGGCACCCGGTGCGGACGTTCGACGACCTCTACGGCCTCCTCGACACCCACCGGCCGGGAGACCAGGTCGACGTCACGTACCGCCGGAAGGGGAAGCTGCACACGACGACGATCGATCTGCAGGTGCTGCCGCCGGAGGAGATGGAGAAGGAGGGATCGGGCGAGACGCCGTAGGGAGGGAGGAGAGCAGGGGAGAGCAGGGGAGAGCAACGAGAGCAAGGGAGAGGGCGCTCACGCGGAGGATCGGGGTCGGCGTGGGTACTCGGGGAGGTCGCCATCCCCCGGGTGCTCGATCGCACGGATCTCTAGGCTGGGTCGGATCCCGTTCCTGAAGCGCCGTGCCGTGACCGACACCACCGCCTCCGCTCCCTGGTCCGTCCCCCCCGACGATCTCCTCCGGTCCCTCGGCAGTTCGCTCGCGAACGGGCTCGACGAGGGGGAGGCGCGGCGGCGGCTCGCGGTCCACGGGCCGAACCAGCTCCGCCGGACGCCGCCGCGGTCGTCGTGGCGGATCCTCGCCGAGCAGTTCGCGAACCTGATCGTCGTGCTGCTCACCGCCGCCGCGGTCGCGGCGTTCGCGTTCGGGGAGACGGTCGAAGGGAGCGCGATCGTGGCGGTCCTCTTCCTGAACGCGGCGATCGGGTTCGTGACGGAGCGCCGGGCGGTCCGGTCGATGGAGGCGCTGCGCGAGCTCGGGCAGGCGGAGGCGACGGTGCGGCGCGGCGGCGAGGTGACGCGGATCGCGGCGCGCGACCTCGTGCCGGGAGACGTCGTGATCCTCGACGCCGGGGACGTCCTGACGGCGGACGTGCGGCTCGTGGCGGGGTCGCGGCTGCAGGCCGACGAGTCGGCGCTCACCGGCGAGTCCCTCCCGGTCGACAAGGACCCGGCGCCGGTCCCGGCGGAGACGGCGCTCGCCGAGCGGACGCCGATGCTCTTCAAGGGGACGGCCGTGACGCGCGGCGCCGCGGAGGCGGTCGTCACGGCGACCGGGATGGAGACCGAGCTCGGCCGGATCTCCGCGCTCGTCGCGTCCGCCGAGCCGGAGGCGACGCCGCTCGAGCGGCGCCTCGACCGCCTCGCGCGCAAACTGATCGGCCTGACCCTCGTCATCGCCGCGCTCGTCGCCGCCGCCGTCCGGACGTCGGGACACGGCCCCCTGTTCGCGGTCGAGATCGGGATCGCGCTCGCGGTCGCGACGATCCCCGAGGGGCTGCCGATCGTCGCCACCCTCGCGCTGGCACGCGGGATGTTCCGGATGGCGCGGAAGAACGCGCTGATCGAGCAGATGGCGGCGGTCGAGACGCTCGGCTCGACGACCGTGATCCTGACCGACAAGACCGGGACGCTGACCGAGAACCGGATGACCCTGGTCGAGCTGGCGCTCGCGGACGGCGCGGTCCGGGTCGAAGGGACGGGTCTCGAGACCGAAGGACGGTTCCTGCGTGGCGACGCGCCGGTCGACCCGTCGGACGACGCGCTCCTGCTCGATGCGTTGCGGGTCGGCGTGCTCTGCAACAACGCGACGATCGCGCCCGACCCGGCGGGGGGCGAGGCGCGGGCGCACGGCGATCCGACCGAGGTCGCGCTGATCGTCGCCGGGGCGAAGGCCGGGCTCGACCGCGCGGCGCTCGTCCGGGAGGCGGCCGAGCGGCGCGAGCTGGCGTTCGATCCGGACACGAAACGGATGGCGACGATCCACGCCGGTCCGGACGGCCCGTTCGCCGCCGTGAAGGGCGCGCCGGAGACGGTCGTCGACGCGTGCGGCGCCGTCCGGACCGGCGACGGGGACCGTCCGCTCGGCGACGCGGAGCGGACGGAGTGGCTCGCGCGGGCGGAGAGGCTGGCCGCGCGGGGGGAGCGGGTGCTCGCGCTCGCGACGGCGTACGTCGCGCCGGGATCGGAGGAGGAGTTCGACTACGAGGAGCTCGTCCTGCTCGGACTCGTCGGCCTCCTCGACCCGCCGCGCGACCGGGTGCGCGAGGCGATCGACGCCTGCCAGTCGGCCGGCATCCGGGTGGTGATGGTGACGGGCGACCACGGGGCGACGGCGTGGACCGTGGCGGCCGCGGTCGGGCTGATCGACCCCGCGCCGGACGACCCGATGTCGTTCGTCGACGCGCGCGGCCTCGCCGATCTCTCGCGGCTCGACGGCGGCGCGCGGGAGCGGCTCCTCGCGGCGCCGGTGATCGCGCGCGCGTCGCCGGAGCAGAAGCTCGACCTGATCGAGATGCACCAGCGCGCCGGCGCGATCGTGGCGATGACCGGCGACGGCGTGAACGACGCGCCGGCGCTGAAGAAAGCGGACATCGGCGTCGCGATGGGACGGCGGGGGACGCAGGTGGCGCGCGAGGCGGCCGACATGGTCCTCCGGGACGACGAGTTCGGGACGATCGTCGTCGCCGTCCGACACGGCCGCGCGATCTTCGCGAACATCCGGAAGTTCGTCGTCTACCTCATGACCTGCAACGTCAGCGAGATCCTCGCGATCGGGCTCGGCGCGCTCACGCCGGGACCGCTGCCGATCCTGCCGCTGCAGATCCTCTTCCTGAACCTCGTGACCGACGTCTTCCCGGCGCTCGCCCTCGGCGTCGGCGAGGGGAGCCCGGCGCTGATGGACGACCCGCCGCGCGACCCGAAGGAACCGATCCTGACGCGGCGGCACTGGCGCGCCGTCTTCCTCCAGGGCGGCGTCATGGCCGGCGCGGTCCTCGGAGCGCTCGCGACGGCGAAGTTCGGGCTCGACCGGCCGGACGACGAGGCGACGACGATCGCGTTCCTCACGCTCGCGCTCGCGCAGCTCTGGTACGTCTTCAACATGCGGAACCGGAGCTCCGCGTGGCTCGCGAACGAGGTGACGCGGAACCCGTGGGTCTGGGGCGCGCTCGCCCTCTGCGTCGGGCTGCTGGTGCTGGCGGTCGAGTGGGCGCCGCTCGCGACGGTCCTGTCGATCGTCGACCCCGGAGCGGCCGGCTGGGGACTGGCCCTCGGCGCCAGCCTCGTCCCGCTCGCGGTCGGTCAGGCGACGATGGCGTTCACGCCGGCCCGGCGAGCACGTCGCGGACCCGCCGCGCGATCGGCGGCTCCTCCTCCGTGACGAACGCATAGAGCCGGCGGCTCCCCTCGGCGTGGATCGCGCCGGCCTCGCCCGCCTCGTTCCGGCGGTCGTCGAGCCGGACGTCCCACGCCGCGAGACCGGCGGCGACGCGGCGCCGGAGGTCCGCCGAACCGAACCCGACCCCCCCGCCGAAGACGACCGCGCCGCTCCCTCCGAGGAGCGTCAGGTAGGCGCCGGTCACCAGGACGAGACGGCGGACGAGGAGCGCGACCGCCACGCGCGCGCGGTCGTCCCCGCGCGCCTCCGCGGCGAGGACCGCGCGGAAGTCGGCGTCCCCGGCGAGCCCGAGCCAGCCCGACCGACGGCTCAGGAGATCGCGGACCTCGGCCGGCGTGCGGCCGGCCTCCACCAGCGCGAGGACGACGGACGGGTCGACGTCGCCGGACCGCGTCGCCATCGGGAGCCCCTCGAGCGGCGAGTACCCCATCGACGTCTCGATCGACCGGCCGCCGCGGACCGCACACGCCGAGCAGCCGCCGCCGAGCTGCAGCGTGACCGCGTCGACGGCGCCCGGCCCGACCCCCTCGGCGGCCGCGACCGCCTCGACGAGCGCCGCGTGGGCCAGCCCGTGGAAACCGGTCCGCCGGAAGCGACGCTCGTCGTCGAGGTCCCGGGGGAGCGCGTACCGCGTCGACTCCTCCGGGCGCGCGGCGTGGAACTCGGTGTCGAGCGCCGCGACCGCGGGGCGGTCGGGGAAGCGGGACGAGACGAATCGGATCGCGTCGAGCGCCGGTCGGTTGTGTCGCGGGGCGAGGGGGATCGCGTCCTCGATCGCCCGTTCGACCCGCGCGTCGATCCGGGCCGAGGTGACGAGCGTCCCGCCGTGGACGACGCGGTGCCCGACCGCGTCGAACGGCGCGTCGAACGCGCCCGCGTCGGTCAGCGCCCCGGCCACCGCCGCCTCCAGGCCGCCCTCGTCTCCCGCGTCGCGCTGGCCGCGTCGGCGGACGACGACGCGCTCTCCGACGTCGACGAGCGCCGCCTTCACGGTCGCGCTCCCGGTGTTCAGCACGGCCACTCGCATCGGGCACCTCTCGCGGACGACATCCCCTACGGTAGCGGCGGGAAGGCACGGAGCTTGCTTTCCGAGTACGAGTTCACGCCCCCGAACGGAGGCACCCCATGGCCGACCTCTCCGCCTCTCCCGCCCCTCCCCGCCCGCTGCCCGCCGAGGAGCTCGCCGCGATCGACGCGACGTGGCGCGCATGCAACTACCTCGCCGCGGCGATGATCCACCTTCGAGACAACCCGCTGCTGAAGGAGCCGCTCCGCGCCGAGCACGTCAAACGACGTCTGCTCGGCCACTGGGGCGCCTCGCCCGCGCTGTCGTTCACGTACGTCCACGCCGGCCGGGTCGTCCGCGAGCGCGACCTCTCCGCGATCTTCGTCGCCGGCCCGGGCCACGGCGCGCCGGGGGTGCTGGCGCCGGTCTGGCTCGAGGGGACGCTGGGCGAGATCGACCCCTCGCGGGGGCACGACGAGGACGGCCTGCGGGAACTGTTCCGCACGTTCTCCGCTCCCGGCGGCGTGGGGAGCCACTGCACCCCCGAGCTGCCGGGGTCGATCCACGAGGGGGGCGAGCTCGGCTACTCCCTGTCCCACGCGTTCGGCGCGGCGTTCGACCACCCGGACCTGCTGGTCGTGGCGGTGATCGGCGACGGCGAGGCGGAGACCGGACCGCTCGCCGCCTCGTGGCACTCGACCAAGTTCCTGAACCCGGTCCGCGACGGCGCCGTCCTGCCGGTCCTCAGCCTGAACGGCTACAAGATCCACAACCCGACGATCCTCGACCGGATCCCACGGGACGAGCTCCGGGCGCTGCTCGAGGGGAACGGCTGGGCCCCCCGCTTCGTCGAGGGGGACGAGCCGGCGGCGATGCACCGGGCCATGGCCGAGGCGATCGACGCGTGCGTCGACGAGATCCGACGGATCCAGGACGCGGCGAGGAACGGAGGCCCCGTCGCGCGCCCGCGCTGGCCGATGATCGTCCTCCGGACGCCGAAGGGATGGACCGGACCGGCGACGGTCGACGGACACCGGGTCGAGGGGACGTTCCGCGCCCACCAGGTCCCGCTGAAGGGGGCGCGCGACGACCCGAAGCAGCTCCGTCAGCTCGAGGAGTGGCTCCGGAGCTACCGCCCCGAGGAGCTGTTCGACGCGGAGGGGCGGCCGCGGCCGGAGATCGTCCGCGTCCTCCCCCGCGGCGGCCGGCGGATGAGCGCGAACCCGGCGGCGAACGGCGGGCTCCTCCGCAAGCCGCTCCGCCTCCCGGACCATCGGACGCACGCGGTCGAGGTCCCGTCGCCCGGCGCGGTCCGCGCGGAGACGACGCGGCCGCTCGGGAAGCTCCTGCGCGACGTCCTCCGGAAGAACCCGACGAACTTCCGCGTCTTCGGTCCGGACGAGACGAAGTCGAACCGGCTCGACGCGGTCTTCGAGGCGACGAAGCGGACGTGGCTCGCCGAGCGCCGGCCCGAGGACGACGACGGCGGCGACCTGGCCCCGGACGGGCGGGTGATGGAGATCCTCTCCGAACACGTGCTCGAGGGGTGGCTCGAGGGGTACCTCCTGACCGGGCGGCACGGGCTGCTGGCGTCGTACGAGGCGTTCGTGCACGTCATCGATTCGATGTTCAACCAGCACGCCAAGTGGCTCGACATGGCCGAGGAGCTGCCGTGGCGGGCCCCGATCGCGTCGCTGAACCTCCTCGTCACGTCGACGGTGTGGCGGCAGGACCACAACGGCTTCACGCACCAGGACCCGGGGTTCCTCGACCTGGTCGTGAACAAGAGCCCGACCGTCACCCGCGTCTACCTCCCCCCCGACGCGAACACGCTGCTGGCGATCGCCGACCGGTGCCTGCGGAGCGTGAACGACGTGAACGTCATCGTGGTCGACAAGCAATCGCATCTGCAGTACCTCGACATCGACGCGGCGGCGCGGCACTGCGCGCGCGGGATCGGGCGGTGGGACTGGGCGAGCACGGACCGCGGCGAGGAGCCGGAGGTCGTCCTCGCGAGCTGCGGGGACGTGGCGACGCAGGAGGCGCTCGCGGCGGCGGCGCTGCTGCGCGAGCACGCCCCGGACCTGAGGCTCCGGTTCGTGAACGTCGTCGACCTGTTCCGGATGACCCCCGAGTCCGAGCACCCGCACGGCCTCGACGACCGCGACTTCGACGGCCTCTTCACCACCGACAAGCCGATCATCTTCGCGTTCCACGGCTACCCGTGGCTGATCCACCGGCTCGCGTACCGCCGGACGAACCACCCGAACCTGCACGTGCGCGGCTACAAGGAGCGCGGGAGCATCGACACGCCGCTCGGCCTGGCGATCGAGAACGAGATCGACCGGTTCAGCCTCGCCATCGACGTGCTCGACCGCGTCCCCCGGCTCCGCGTCGCCGGCGCCGACCTGAAGGGCCGCCTCCGCGACCGGCAGCTCGACGCGCGGCGCCACGCATGGGTCCACGGCATCGACGCGCCGGAGACCCGGGCCTGGACCTGGCCGGGCTGACGCGCCGGCCGACGGCGACGGAGGGATCGCGCGGGATTCCTCGGAATGCCCGCCGGGAGGGGCGTGTCGAATCGGACGGGGGCGCGGCGAGAGGCCGCCCTCGCACACCCGGAGGGCCGAACGCGGCGATGACGCAGCCGGAGATCGACGCGCGCGACGTGGCGCGGTGCGCGGCCGGGGATCCCCGCGGCCAGGAGGCGGTCTTCCGCGCGTTCGCGGACCGCGTCCACCGGGCCGGGGCGTGCTCGGCCACGACGCCGACGCCGAGGACGCCGCCCAGGGGGCGTTCCTCCGGATCTTCGCCAAGGCCGGGACGTTCGACGGCCGGGCGCGCTTCTCCACCTGGGTCCACCGGGTGACCGTCCGCCACGCCCTGAACGTCCGGCGCGCCCTCCGCGCCGAGCGCGGGGCGGCGACGGAGGCGCTCCCGGAAGGCGACCTCCCGGCCGCTCCCGGTCCGGCCCCGTTCGAGGTGGTCGCCGGCGAGGAACTCCGGGCGGCGGTCGCGCGCGGGATGCGCTCCCTCCCGGACGACGCGCGGGTCGTCCTGACGCTCCGCGAGACCGAAGGCCTGTCGTACCGCGAGATCGCGGAGACGCTCGGGGTCCCGGTCGGGACGGTGATGTCGAGGCTCGCGCGGGCGCGGGCGCGGCTGCTCCGGCTCTGCCTCCCGGCGGAGCGAAAGGAAGACGAGGCGGTGGAGGTGATCGAATGAACTGCGCACGGACCTTCGAACTCCTCTCCGCCCGGCTCGACGGCGAGCTCGAGGCGGCCGACGAGGCGGCGCTCGACCGTCACCTCGCGGAGTGCGCTGCCTGCCGCCGGGACGACGCGGACCTCCACCGGCTCTCGACCGCGTTCGCGGAGAGCCGCCGCGTCCGTGCGCCGGCCTCGCTGGCGGACCGGGTCCTGGTTCGCCGCGCGCCCGGACGCGCGCGGGCCGGCCTCGCGGCGGCGGCCGGGTTCCTGCTGTTCCTCCTCGCGACGCGGGGCCTCCCGTCCCGCGAGCCCCCGGCCCGGTCGGACGTCGCCCGCCGGGTCCACGCCGGCCTCGGCCTCGCCGACCCGGAGGGCCGGATCCTCGACCATCTCCGCGCCCGCGCCGCGGACACGCTCCCCCGGACGGAGGTCCCTCGATGAGCTTCCCCCTCTCCTCCTGGATCCTGCTCGGCGCGCTCGCGGCGAGCCTCCTCTTCCCGCCGTTCCCGCGACCGACGGCCGACGGCGGCGCGGCCGGGGCGGCCGCCGGGACGTGCGCTCCGGCCGAGGCGTGCGTGGCGTGGGACGACCTGACGGACGACGAGGCGTCGCGGCTCCGGACGATCTGCGAGAGCGCGTGCGCTCCGAGCGACGAGACGGCCGCGCTGATCGACCGGCTCGCCGACGCGCTCGGGGCGGACGTCGTCGACGAGGACGACGTGCGCGCCCTGGCCGGGCGTCTCGGCGAGCGGCGACGAGAGACGACCGTCCGGGCCGTCCTCTCGCTGATCGAGGTCCGGTCGGTCCTCGGCCCGGACGAGGTCGCCGCGCTCCTCCGCTGCGCGACCGCCGGGCCGTCCTGCACCCCGCGCTGATTCGGCCGGGAATCGACAGGGTGCGCGCGGTGTCGAACGGACGAACGAGTCGATCGAAACGATCGACCCGAACGACCCGAACGACCCGAACCAAAGGAGTCCGACGATGATCCGACGCACCTCCCTCCTCCTCGTCCTGCTCGGCGCGATCGCCGGGGCGGCCCTGGTCGCGGCCCGCCCCGCCGCGGCGACGGCCGAGCCCGCGCCCCCCGCGCCCGCGTGCTGCGTCCCCTCCGTCGCGCTCGAGGACGCGGCCTGCGACCCGAGCGACTGTCCGCCCGAGTGCTGCGAACTGCTCGTGGCGATCTGCCAGCTCATCCAAGAGCACTGCGGCGCCGCGTGCGAGGACGGCGACGGAGGCTGATCCGGCGCCGAGGCCCGGGCGGGCTCGCGTTCGCCCGGGCCGCCGGTCAGAACGGCACGAGGTGGAGCAGCTCGCGCGAGGAGATCTGGGTGTTCCCGGTCAGGCGCCGGACCGCCGCGAGCGCGCGCGGCTCGGCGAGCCGCTCGACGACGCGCCGGACCTCCCTCTCGGGCGTCCCCGGCGGCGGGAGCGCGACGTTCACGTGGTTCTCCCCCACGAACTCGATCCCGGACGGGACGAGCGCCACGCGCAGCCGCGCGTTCCGGCCGCTTCCGGTGACGCGGTTGCAGACGATCGCGGGGCCGACCAGCGGCGCCTTCCCGCGCACGAACCCGGGCTTCCCCGGGCGCCCCGCGAACGAGAGCGCGCCGTCCCGGATGTCGTGCGACCAGATCAGCCGGACCGCGCCGTCGCCGCCGTCGACGAGGTCTCCCTTCACCTGGTTCCAGACGACCGATCCGGTCCGGACGGTGTAGCCGAGGTCGGCGAGCGTCGTCGCGCCCTCGAACGGGCGCGCGAGCGCGGCCGGGTCGTCGCAGAGGAGCGTGAACGCGCCGCGCCGGAAGACGTGGCGCCCGTCGTCCCGCTCCCCCTTCACGAGCCGCAGCAGCATCACCCGCTGCGACGCGCCGTCGAACAGGTCGGGCGCGTGGGGGAGCTCGAGCCGCTCGACGCGCGCGACCGACAGCAGGTGCGTCCGGAGGCGCTCGAAGTAGCGGCCGTTGTTCATCGAGGGCGGCAGGACGAACGCGAGCCGCCCGCCGTCCCGGAGCAGCTCGAGGCCGAGCAGCACGAACAGCGCGTAGCTGTTCGGGCGGCCGGAGATCGCCGACGCGAACCGGGCGCGCGTCGCCGGGTCGAGCCTCCGCTCGAAGTACGGCGGGTTCCCGATCACCAGGTCGAACCCCGGCGCGAACGGCGCCTCGAGCGCGTCCCGCACCTCGACCGTCGCCCCCGGGACCGCCCGCGCCGCGACCGCCGCCGGCTCGTCGTCGATCTCCCACCCCACGATCTCCGCCCCCGGGAACCGCCCCGCCGCGTCGACGAGGAACTCCCCCGTCCCGCACGCCGGATCGAGCACCCGCTCCCCGGGCGCGACCTCGAGGTCCCGCAGGAGCGCGTCCCGGAGCGCCGCCGGCGTGAAGAACTGCCCGAGCGCCTTCCGCTTCGCCAACGGAGTCCGGGCGAGGTAGTCGAGCGTCGCGGCGCGGAGCGGCGGGGAAGGCATGGCGAAGGGATCGTAGCGGGGAGGGGGGCGGCGGACGGAATCGGGTTCGCCGGCCCTTCCTCGAGGCGGAGGAGTGCCCGAGTGGCCACGGTCGAATCGTCGTCGCGATTCCGGGGCACGGCGCGCGACCGAGCCGCGACTCGCGCGCGACCGCCTCCTCCCGACCGGACCGAGATGGCCGACGGAGGGCGTGGCCCGCCCCCGCCGCCACGCCTTACGATCGTCCTCCATGGGCGATCCACGCGACGACGCGCCACTGCGGGGAGAACGGGACGAGCCGCCCGGGAGGTGGCTCGGGCGCATCGTCGGGTTCGGGTTCCTCGGCCTCGTCGCGGGCCTGGCGCTGTTCAAGGGGGAGCCGGTCGGACGGGGGGCTCAGGTCGTCCTGCTGGGGCTCGCCGCGGGCGGGCTCCTGCTCGGGCTCGGGCGCCGGGCGGCGGTCCCGTTCCTGCTCGGGGGGGTGGCGATGCTCGGGATTCGATGCGGCGCCGAGAGCGGCATGCGGGACCTCGTCTGGCTCGAGCCGATTCCGTTCGACGCCGAGGCCTGGCGTCGGGCGGCCGACGACCCATACAGACCCCGCACTCGGCGCCAGCGGATGGCGCGCGACCTCCTCCGGACCGGCCGCCTCGTCGGACTCTCGCGAGCCGAGGTGATCGACCTCCTCGGGCCTCCCGATCCGGTGAGCGAGTACCTCGGTCGACCGAGCTGGACCCTCGGTCCCGAGCTGGGGCTCATCTCGATCGACTCCGAGAGCCTCGCCGTCGACCTGGACGACGACGGCCGCGTCGTGCGCGCCCACCTCTGGACCGACTGACGGTTCGCCCCCTTCACGCGGAAGGAACCGCCGGCAGCCCGCGGAACGCCTCCCCACGTGTCCCCTCCCGCTTCTGACCCGAGCCCACCGTGCCCGCGTCTTCCCCCCGCCCCACGCCCCTCTACACTCCCCCCATGACGAAGCGCCGGAGGCCGCCCGAGGACCGGACACGTCGGGCCTTCGGCCCGATCGGGGGAGAGGTGCGGACGCGGGGGGACGCGGACGAGGCGGCGGCGCTGGCGGCGTCGTGGCGGGCGGCGACCGGGGAGGGGCGGACGCTGACGCACGGCGTGCACGCGTACCCGGCCCGGATGCACCCCGAGCAGGCGCGCCTCCTGATCGAGCGGCTGGCGCCGCCGGGCGGCGTGGTGCTCGACCCGTTCTGCGGGAGCGGAACGGTCCTGATCGAGGCGTTCGCGCGCGGGCGGCGCGCGATCGGCAGCGACGTCCACCCGCTCGCGGTCCGGCTCGCAAGGCTGAAGTCGCGGCGCGTCCCCGCATCGGCGCGGCGGCGAGTCGAGGAGGCGGCGGCGCGGATCGCGAAGACCGCGGCCCGCGCCGGCCGGGCGCGCGACGAGGAGCCGGCGGCGCCTCCCGAGGCTCTCCGGTGGTACGCCCCCCACGTGCTCCTCGAGCTCGGCGCCATCGGCGAGGGGATCGCCGCCCGCGAGGACGCGCGGACGCGCGAGTTCCTCCACTTCGTCCTGTCGTCGATCGTGGTGAAGGTGTCGCGGCGGCGCTCGGAGACCGACCCTCGCGGCGGCGCGCGCGACCTCCCGCTCGGGGGGACGGCGACGCTGTTCGCGGAGCGGGCGGTCGAGCTAGGCCGGGGACTCGCGCAGCTCGAGCGGGCCGCGGCGCCGCGGGCGGGCGCGCCGCCGGTCGCCGAGCCGGTCGTCGCGCGGGCGGACGCGCGCGCGATGCCGGTGGCGGACGCCTCCGTCGACCTCGTCCTCACCTCGCCGCCGTACCTCGGGAC
>JBICIB010000269.1:0-2972 GCA_043101415.1 Planctomycetota bacterium JB042
GGTGATCCGGGACGCGATCCGGGCCGTGGTCGCGTCGCCGTCCGCGCCGCCGCCGGGGTTCCCGTCGCTCGAGTTCGGCGCGGGTCAGGTGCTGGCCCAGCTCACGAACGTGCCGCGCTTCGAGATGCTGCGCCGGACGATGGCGGGACACCCGGGCGCCGATCTCCTCGAGGCGCAGGTCGTCCTGACCCGCACGATGTTCCGCCTCCACGCGGGGTTCGACGACGAGGCGTCGTTCGCGGCGGCGGCGGCCGGGTTCGACGCGGCGCGCGTCGGCGCGATCGCGGAGGAGACGCTCGATCCGTCGCGGCGCCGCACGCTCACCCTCCGCCCGGCCGAGTGAGCGTCGAAGCGGCGCGGCCTACTTCGCCTACTTCGCCTTCGAGCCGCCGCGCCGCCCGCGCTTCCGCCGGCTCTTCGGCCGGAGCTCGTCGCCGAACGCGTCGACCGAGAGGGTCCGGTTCCCCGGGTCGCGCTCGGTCCGCAGGAGGCCGCGGTCCTCGGCGTACTCGAGGATCTCGGAGAACGTCTTGAAGCCGTAGTACGACTCGGTGAACGACGGGCGCTTCCGCTTCATCGTCTCCTTGATCAACGAGGCGTAGAGGACGTCCCGGTTCTCGCGGCGGAGCGCCTCGAGCGAGTCGATCAGCAGCTCGAACAGCTCCTTCTCGAGGTCGTCGGCGTCGAGCTCGTCGTCGAAGCTCGGGGTCTCGCGCTCGAGGTCCTCGTAGTAGATGAACTCGTCGCAGTTGTCGCGCAGCAGGTCGGACGTCGAGTTCTTCATCCCGAGCCCGATGACGTACTTCCCGTTCTCCTTCAGCTTCGAGACGAGCGGCGAGAAGTCGCTGTCCCCCGACACGATGACGAAGGTGCCGATGTGCGCCTTCGAGTAGCAGAGGTCCATCACGTCGACCGTGAGCCTCATGTCGGCGGAGTTCTTCCCCGACCGGCCTCGGGCGGGGATCTGCATCATCTCGAACGCGGTCTCCTGGAGCGGCTCGGAGTAGCGCGGGAACCGCTTCCAGTCCGCGTAGGCGCGCTTCACGACGATCGTCCCCTTCTCGACCAGACGGGCGAGCACCCGGTTGACGTCGAACGAGTCGTCCTTCCCGCGGAATCCGAGGGCGAGGTTCTCGAAGTCGAGGAAGACCCCGACCATGTTCCGTTCGCTTTTCATGGAGTCTCCCACCGTCGCCGACCGCCTCGGCCATCCGCAGGTCGAAGAAGAGGATCGTGCGCGCGAGGCGAACTCCTCGCGGCCGGGATCGAGGCGCGTCCTGCGGGCGCGACCCGCCGACCCGTCGCGGCCGGCGCCGCGCGGAGATCGGCCGTGACGCGCGCCGCGGCCCCGTCCGACTTCTTCGACGGGCTGTTATCATGTCGGCTCGAAAGCACGGAATCACGCGGAATGTCGAAGGCGATTCAGCGCGGCGAGACCGCGGGCGCGGCGACGCGGCGGGCGCTCCTCTCCTCACTCGAGCGCGCGCGGGCGGCGGTCGAGGCGGACGACCCCGAGCTCGTCCACGAGGTCCGGCGTCGACTCAAGCACGTCCGAGCGTTCGTCCGGCTGGTCGCCGACGTCGCGCCGAAGGGGGCCGCGAAGCGCCTCCGGCGGCGGGCGCGCGACCTTGCCCGGGACCTCTCGACGACCCGGGACTCCGAGGCCGCGGTCGAGGCGTTCGACCTCCTCCGCGACGAGCTCGGCGAACCCGATCTCGCGCCCGGCGTACGGAGCCGGCTCGTCGAGGCGAGGGACGCGGCGCGGGCCGACGCCGCGGCCCCGGTCGACCGGGACGCGCTGGCGTCGGCGCTCACGAGCCTCCACGAGGAGATCGCCGCGTGGCCGCTCGCCGGGGCGGACCTCGACGCGCTCCTGGCGCGGTTCGCCGAGTCGTACGCCGCGTCCCGGCGGTCCTTTCGGCGCGCCCGCCGGAAGCCGACCGTCGAACGGCTGCACGAGTGGCGAAAGCACGTCAAGCGGCACGTCGAGCACCTGAAGCTCCTCCGGCCGATCTGGCCCGAGCTGCTCCGCCCCACCAAGTCCGCGGGGGCCCGCCTCGGCGAACGGCTGGGACACGACCACGACCTCGCCGTCCTCTCCGACCGCGCGGACTACCCCGACCTGCGCGAGGCGATCGCCCGGCGGCGCGCCGACCTGCGGGCCGAGTGCTTCGAGGTCGGCGGGCGGCTGCACGCGCTGAAGCCGAAGGCGCTCCGGCGCGGCATGGAGGAGCTCGCGCGCGTCTGGCGCGAGGGCGCCTGAGCGAGCCGCGGACCGGGCGTCAGTCGACGCGCCGCGCGAAGCCGGCCTTGATCCTCCCGCGCAGGCGGTTCGGGTCGTCGGTCGTGATGCCCGAGATCCCGAGCGCCGCCGCGCCGGCGAACCCGACGTCGTCGTTGACGGTGTAGACCATCGTCAGGAAGCCGCGCTTCCGGAGCACCCGGAGCGTCTCGACCGAGAGGTCCTTCGCCCGCCAGTGGACGAGGTCGACGTCGATCTCCTCGAACCGGGCGATCTGGTCGAGCGTCATCTCCCCCGACCCGAGCGCGCCGAGGGCCGCCTCCGGGGCGTGACGTCGGAACTCCGCCACGAAGTCGTGGTCGAACGACTGCACCACGACCCGATCGAGCAGCTCCCGCTCCCGCAGGAACCGCGCGAGCGACTCGGCCGACCCGGTCTTCCGCTCGATCAACGGCGTCGCGCGGGGGAGGATCGCGTCGAGCGCCTCGTCGAGCGTCGGGATGCGGATCCCCGCGAACCGCTCCTCCTTCCACGCGCCCGCGTCGAGGCGGCGGAGCTCGAGGAGGGTCCGCTCCTCCGGCTTCAGCCCTTTCCGGTTGAGGACCGCCGCCGCGTCGGTCGTCCGGTCGAGCGTGTCGTCGTGGAAGCAGACCCAGCGTCCGTCCTCGGTCTGTCGGACGTCGAGCTCGACCACCTCCGCCGTCAGGAAGACGGCGGACCGGAACGCGGG
>JBICIB010000270.1:0-4736 GCA_043101415.1 Planctomycetota bacterium JB042
TTCGCCCCCTTCTCGAGCGCCTGCCGGTTCCCCTCCCCCTGGCGCCAGATGTCGAGGCCGCCCTTCAGCATCTGGAACAGCATGCCGGCGAGCACCGTGAAGATGGCGATCGCGGTGAGGAGCTCGATCAGCGTGAAGCCTCGCGCGCGGGAGTTCATTGCCACTCCTCGTACTCGAGCCGGGCCGGGCCGCCGATCCAGTCGACCCCCAGGAGCGACATCCGCGGGGCCCGCTTCCAGTCGTTCGCGCCGCCGCGATCGCCGCCCCGCCGGGTCGGGTCGAGCGGCGTCGGGTCGAACGCACCCGGCTTGTAGCGCGTGAAGACGCGAAGCTCGAGCGAGTCCCCTTGCCGTCCGATCAGGTTCGGCCGCTGGTCGCCGCCGGGGAGCTCGAACTGGAACAGGTCGGCCGCGCCCGCGACGTCGTCGGTGAACGCCCCGCGCCCGCCGACGCGCGCCTGCACGACGAGATCGCAGAGCGGCGACCCGCCGTCCGCGTGCCAGAGGAGGCTGCGGTAGAAGGCGCCGGTCGCCTGGTGCAGGAGGCCGAAGTACGCGAGCTCGGGCGCGTCGGCGCGCGGGTGCCACCGGTCCTCGGTCCGGGTCGGGAAGTGGAACACGAGCACGCCGTCGTCGTGGCGGAGCGGCGTCGTCCCGAAGCGACCGCGGAACAGCCCGGTCCGCTGCCGGTCGTCCGGGTCGATCCAGTCGGGCATCACGAGCGTGTTCCCCTCCTTGCGGGAGTACCCGACGATCTCCTGGCCGACCAGGACGTACCCGCGGGCCGGGAAGTCGGACGCGTCCGCGAGCTCGAGGCGGGACGCGCGCTCGGAGACCGAACGTTCGAGCAGGGAGACGCGCAGGAACGTCATCTCCCGCACGCTCGAGAGGCGGGGATGGAACTGGAGCGGCGTCCCGAGCATCCCTCGCCCGCCGACCGCCACCCGAAGCTCGGCTTCGGAGTCCTGATCCTCGAGGATCATGTCGGAGATGCCGATCAACTCGTCGTCGATCAGGATCAGGAACCCGTCCTCGGGGAGGTTCGACGGCGGATCGATCGCCTCGATCACCGCGTCGCCGCTCAGCCAGGCGTTGTAGCGGAGCGTCCGCCGCGACAGGAACAGGGTCTCGTCGAACTCGTCGTCGCGGGAGAGGACGAACCGCGCGTGCCGCGGCAGGACCTCGGACGGCGTCTGCGGGTTGAACCACTCGACCTCGTCGAGCGAGCCTCCGACCGGCGACCGCTCGCCGCGCAGGTCCCCCCCGAGGAAGATCTGCTCGCCGACGCGGGTCGGCAGCTCGCCCGACGGGAACTTCAGGATCCGCGTCAGGTCGCGCGACTGGACGTTCTGGTTCGCGAGCGCCGCCATCGCCGCGCCGCCCGAGCTCGGGTCGACCGCGGAGAGGAGGTCCTCGAAGTTCGCCTCGTACGCGCCTTCGACGCCGGTGTCGAACGCGAAGTGGCACGCGTACCCGCCCCAGACCTCCACGTCGGTCTCGCAGTACGCGTAGTTGATCCGTTGCTCCTCGCGGCTCCGCGACTGGGGGTCGATCAGCGTGACGTAGTCGCGAGCGCCCGGGCGGCCGCCCCGGACCGTGTCGCGGAGCGTCCGGACCACCGGCAGGACGATCGCGCCGGCCGGGTGCGCCTTGGTCTCGGTCCCGAGCACCCCGCGGAACGCCAGCATCCCGCCGTCGAGACGGCTCGGGGCGAGTCCGGCGTCGGTCTCGATCTGCCCCTGCTGCTCCTGGGTGCCGGCGATCGACTCGAAGTTGACCGCGGCCGCGAGATCCTCGCCCGACGGGAACTGGTTGATGTTGTCGAGCGTGTACTTCACGGTCACGTCGAGCGCCATCATGTCGATGGCCCGTCGGATCCGCGTCGGCTCGTCCCGGACGAGGCATCCCTCGCCCATCACGTCGTACCGGACCCACTCGGTCCCGCCGCCGGCGACCGTCCCGAGGAAGCCGGTGCCGATCTGGACCATCTCGGGGAGCGTCCGGGTCCCGCGCAGCTCGGGGACCGGGTACCTCTCCTCGAGCTGCACCGCGGTGACCCCCGGCCGGACCGAGATCGGGATCACGAAGATCGGCTGCTTCCCGCCGTGCCCGTTCCCGACGAACTGCTGCTGCCAGTCGGCGATGTGCACGTGCGACGCCACCGCCGTCGCGTCGAGGTCGCTCTGCGTGTTCTGGTTCCCGTGGTTCACCAGGTTCGAGTGGTTCTCCGGCACCCACTGGGTCGACGAGCCGGAGGTCGGCGCGCGCCGGATCCCGTTCAGGGTCGTCCCGTCGAACCCCTGGTAGTAGATCAGCTCGCCGAGGCCGATCAGCGACCCGTTCGGCGTCCGCCCGACGCGCGCCGTGGTCAGCTCCGCCTCGAGCGCGCCGATCGAGAGGGTCCGCGCGCCGCCGGTCGAGGGCGGCGGGAACGGGCTCGAGACGATCAGGGCGAACCCGCCGTTCCGGTCGAACATCGACGACAGGTCGCCCCCGCCCGCGGAGGCCGACGCGCCGAGCGGCGAGTTCGGGTTCGCCACCGTGACGAGCGGGAGCGTGACGACCGACTCGTCGACCCCCTTCCCGATCTCGACGTCCAGCGTCTCTCCCCCGCCCTCGAACGTCGTCTCGATCGGATTCGACGCCTCCTGCGCCTCGGGGTCGACCATCGCCACGCCGTACGCCGACATCGCGTTCAGGAGCCCGACGTTCCCCGTGGGGACGCGCCGGGAGACCACGATCCCCGGATAGCCGAACAGCTCGACCGCCTCCGACTCGAGGTGACGATCGCCCCGCGATCCGCGCCGCGCCCGGCCGCCGAACGCGTCGCCGGTCACCCGCGACACGATCAGCTCGTCGTCCGTCCGGTCGGTGTACTCGATCAGCTCCTGGTCGATCCGGACGACGCCGAACGGCGGGAAGAGCGTCGCGTCCTCGACCTTGATCTTCTCGCTCGACCCCGCGGTGTAGCCGGGGATCGACGCGAACGCCCCGGCGTTCGCCGGCGGGCCGATGTCCTCGGCCAGCCGGGTCTGGAACGCGCGCCGCCCCCGCGGCACGTTGTCGACGAACAGCGCGAGGTCGGACGGCTTGTTGCCGCTCACGTACGCGCGCACGTGGTACGGCACGTCGGCCTCGAACGGCAGGCCGTCGTCGAACGCGTACCGGATCTCCGCGAACTGCTGCGGCCAGTCCCCCGCCTCGCGCGCGTCGAACCCCGGGAACCGCTCGCCGATCGGGTCCGGGACGCTCGCGTCGCAGACGCGCAGGATCAGCTCGGTCCCGTCGACGAACAGCAGGACCCGGTTCGTGATGTCCGAGTACTTGTCGTCCTCGGTGTCGCCGGAGTCGAAGAGGTAGGTGATCCCCTCCCCCGTCTCCTCCGACGGATGCCACCAGAGCTCGACCTCGAACGGCCGGACGTACCCGCGCTCGTCGAGCAGGGCGACGAGGTCCGACTCGACGTCGAGCGCCAGCGGCCCGTCGGCGCCGTAGTTCCAGCCGGAGTGGTCGTCGGAACGGAGCGCCTGCGGATCTTCCGGCGCCCCGTCGAAGTGGAGGATCCGCTCGATCGGCGCCTCGGGGTCGGGCATCCAGGCCGTGTCGTCGCGCCGCCCCTCCTGCCGGACCGGCGCGAGTCCGGCCCACGCCGGCGGCTCGGCGTCGCCGGCGGCCGGGTAGCGCCCGGCGGTCGCGTACGCCTCGGTCCGGAGCGACGGCTCGTTCGCCGCGTCGCCGCCGTCGAGGTGGACCGGGCCGGTCGTCCAGTGCTTGCCCGTCCGGGTGAGGCGCCGCTGCCGTTCGAACTCGACCTGCGAGTCGAAGAGCGCGACGTTCGGACCGGGGGGCACGGACCGGCCGATCTGCCGCGCGAACCGACGCGCCGCCTCGCGGCCGGCCGGGAGGTTCTCGCTCGCCGCCGCGTCGAGCCGGAAGACGCCGGCCGACCGGTAGGCGAACGGCGCGGTGCCGGACAGCAGGCGCGCGTCCATCGCGTTCTGGGCGTTCAGGAGGAGGGCGCGCCGGTTCTCCTCGGTGATCGTCCCCGCCCGGGCGACCCCCGCCAGCACGCCCGAGAGCTCGCGCTCTCCCTCCAGGGGCCGGGCGGCGATCAGCGCGTCGGCGACCGCGGCCGCCTCCTTCGGATCGACGCCGTCGGACGAGTCCTTCAGCCGGATCCCGGTCAGGAGCGCCTCCAGCACGCGGCGCGAGCAGGTGTTGACGTTCACCGGCGCCCGCGCCAGCCCCTCCAGGATCGCCTCGTCGGCGGCGTACGAGAACTCGCACGGCTCCTGCAAGGTGACCAGGAACGTGTCGTCCGCCGCCTCGCCGACCGACACGACGAGGTTGTACTCCCGGCGGTCCTCGGCCGAGAGGCGCACCACGGTCCCCGGGCCGAGGTTCCGCGCGCCGGCGACCACCAGCTGGGGCACCTTGACGTCCGCGTCGATCGGCGTCACGACGCGCGCCGCCCCGACGAACCCGGTCGCCGAAGGGACCTCGCCGTGGACCGTCAGCTCGCCCTCGACGCCGTCGATCTCGTCGGCCGAGAACGACACCTCCCCGAACCGCGCGACGTCCTTCAGGGCGCGGACGGTCGGGAACGCGGTCCAGCCCGGGGGCGCCGCCTCGTACGGGTAGACCGTCGCGACGAGGACGCGGTAGTCGATCACCGCCTCCCCCGACGCGTGCGTCGTCGCGGGGAGCGACTCGACGACCGCGAGATCGGAAGAGCAC
>JBICIB010000271.1:0-7567 GCA_043101415.1 Planctomycetota bacterium JB042
GCCGCCGGCGGGAGCTTCACCGCGGGCGGGGCGTTCACGCTCGAGATGCAGGCGGCGGGGACGACGCCGGCGACGCTCTTCGTGGTCGCCGGGGAGGAGCGCGTGAACCTGCCGCTGTTCGCCGGGACCCTCCTCCCCGAGCCGAAGATCGTCGTCGTCTTCCCGACCGACGCGAACGGCCACGTCACGCTGTCGGGGACGGTCCCCGCGATCGCGCCGCCCGGCCACGCGGAATACCTGCAGTTCTGGCACCAGGACGCGGGCGCGGCCGGGGGCTGGGCGGCGTCGAACGGCCTGAAGGTCGTGCTGCACTGACCCGCGCGCCCGCCTCCGGCCGAGCGCCGCCCGATCGCCGCGGACGACGATCGGCCGCTCGATCAGGATCGGGTGCGCGACCATCGCGTCGAGCAGCTCGTCGTCGGTCCGGCCCGGATCGCCGAGCCCGAGCTCCCGGTACGGCGCCTCCTTGCGTCGCATCACCTCGCGCGGGCCGAGGCCGAGCCGCTTCAGGACCTGCTTCAGCCGCGCCTTGGTCGGCGGCGTCTCGAGGTAGAGGACGATCTTCGGGGACGCTCCCGCCTCCTCCAGGAGCGCCAGCGTCTGCCGCGACTTGGAGCACCGCGGGTTGTGCCAGATCTCGATGCCCTTCATGGGACCTCCGCTAGATGTGGTGTCCGCCGGCGGCGCGCTCGCCGCCGAAGGAGCGGACATTCGAGCGGTTCGCGGTCCGGTCGGATCACCACAAATGCCGATACTCCTTCGAGTTCGAGAAGGCGCGGTGATATCGTCGCGTCGCCGGTCCCCGGAGGAGGTGCGTCGATGGCTCCCCGTTCGAGTTGGAAGGGATTCCTCCGCCTCAGCCTCGTCTCCGTGCCGGTGAAGGCGTACTCGGCGACGAACTCGAGCGAGGAGATCCGCCTGAATCAGCTCCACAAGGAGTGCCACAGCCGGGTCCGCTACCAGAAGGTCTGTCCCGAGCACGGCGAGCTGAAGAGCGACGACATCACCACCGGGTACGAGTACGCCAAGGACCAGTACGTCCTCGTCGATCCGGAGGAGGTCCAGAAGCTCCGCGCCCAGTCGGACAAGACGATCGGCATCGACGGCTTCGTCCCCCCCGACGCGATCGATCCGAAGTACCTCGGCGGCCGGACCTACTACCTCGCGCCCGACGGCGTCGCCGGCAAGAAGCCGTTCGCGCTCCTCCACCGCGGGATGGAGGACGCCGAGGTCGCGGCGCTGGCCACGATCGTCCTCGGCGGACGAGAGCAGCTCGTGCTCATCCGGCCGACCGAGAACGTCTTCACGATGTCGGTCCTGACGTACGCGCGGAAGGTGAAGCCGCTCGACGAGTTCACGCCGCTCCAGGAGCCGCAGGAGCTGACCGACGACGAGCTCGCGCTGGCGCGGACGCTGATCGCCGCCTCGACGAAGGACGACCTCGACTTCGCGGCGTACGAGGACCGGTACGTCGCGAACCTCCAGCAGATCATCCGCGCGAAGGTCGAGGGGGAGGAGATCGTCGAGGCGAAGGACCACGAGGAGCCGAAGATCCTGAACCTCATGGACGCGCTGAAGAAGAGCGTCGCCGAGGCGCAGGCGGCCCGGGCGACCGAGACGCCGGCGCGGAAGAAGAAGCAGAAGAAGGCGACGAAGCGGAAGGCCGCCCCGAGCGCGAAGGCCGGCAAGAAGGCCCCCTCGCGCCGCGCGACGAAGAAGAAGAGCGGCTGAGGTGGTGCGGCGCGTCGCGGACCCCGGCGTGACCGACGCGGCGACGCCGACCGGGACGCGCGAGGAGCGCGTGCTCAAGCACGACCGAAAGGCCCGGGTCGTCGTCGTCGACCGGGGCGAAGGGCCGGTCCTCGAGAAGACGTACGCGACGCTTCCCCACGTCGTCTGGCGGACGTTCGGCCAGCGCCCGAAGGCCCGCCGCGAACACGACAACCTCGCGGCCCTGGTGGCGGCCGGCGTGCCGTGCGTCCGGCCGAGCGACTGGTCGGCGTCGACCCGGCTCGGCTGCACGATCCGATCGACGGTCGTCATGGAGTGGATCGACGGCGCCCGCGACCTCCTCTGGCACCTGAAGCGCCCCCCCGGCCGCGAACCGATCCCGCGGCGCCGCGCGAGGATCGGCGAGTACGGTCGGCTCGTCCGGACGCTGCACGAGCGCGGGTTCGTGAGCTCGACCTGCTCCCCGCGCAACGTGCTCGTGCGGGACGTCGCCGGCGAGGAGCGCCTCCTCCTGTGCGACCAGCCGCAGCTCCTCCGGGTCGGCCGCCCTCTCGCCGGCACCCGGCTCGCGTCGATCGACCTCTTCGACGCCGTGTTCGCGCCGCGTCGCCGGAGGCTCCTCTCCCGGGCGGAGCGCCTCCGCTTCCTCCGGGCGTACGCGGACGGCGACCGCGCGATCGCCCGCAAGCTCTGGCGGACGCTCGACGGCCGGTCCCGCGCGACGAACCAGGCCGGGAAGCGCTGGTGCCATGCCCGGTCCCGCGTCCCGTTCCTCCGCGGCCGCGCCGGCGCGCGCTGATCGGCCGCCGCCCGCGTCGCGGGGTACGCTGGAGCGATGGAGCGCAAGCTGCCGGAGTTCGTGCCGCCGATGCTCGCGCGGTCGGGAGAGCCGTTCGACTCGGACGAGCACCTGTTCGAGGTGAAGTGGGACGGGATGCGCGTCCTCGCGTTCGTCGAGGAGGACGGCGTCCGCCTGCTCAACCGGAACCGCCGCGACGTCGCGCCGCGGTTCCCCGAGCTCTCGTCCCTCGGACGCGTCGAACCGGGGGCGATCCTCGACGGCGAGCTCGTCGCGCTGGTCGACGGAAGGCCGGACTTCCGCCGCCTGATGTCCCGCGTGCAGGCGCGCGACCCTCGACGGACCGACGCCCTCGCGCGTGGGACCCCGATCCAGTACGTCGCGTTCGACCTGCTGCACCGCCGGTTCGAGCCGACGTTCGACCTGCCGCTCTCGGCGCGTCGGGACCGGCTCGCCGAGGTCGTCGAAGCGGCCGGCGATCCTCGTCTCGTCCTCTCCGACGGGGTCGTCGGGCCGGGGAGGGAGTTCTTCGAGCAGGTCGCCGCGCGCGGCATCGAGGGGGTCGTGGCGAAGCGGCTCGACGCGCCGTACCGGCCGGGGCGGCGGACCGACGCGTGGGTCAAGATCAAGGGACGCCTCCTGCTCCACTGCCTGATCCTCGGGTGGATCGAGGAGGAGGACGACCTCCGCTCGCTCGTCCTCGCCACCGAGGAGGCCGGCGCGCTGGTCTGCGTCGGGCGGGTCGGGAGCGGGCTCGGGGCGGCGGACCGCGAGAGGCTCCTGCCGATGCTCCGGGCGCGGCGCCGGGACGCCCCGCTGATCGCCGTCCCGGCCGAGCATTCCGCCGCCGCGTGGGCCGCGCCGGAGCTCTACTGCGTCGTGTCGTTCCTCGAGCGGACCCGGGACGGCCTCCGCGCGCCGGTCTTCATGGAGCTGGTCGACGACTGACCGGCCCGCCCCGGCGAGGCGACCCCCGCCCGGGTATGCTCTCCCCCATCGCCATGGAGACCGATCGTCAGGGAGAGCTCGACGGAGCGACGGTGGCGATCACCGGTCGGCTCGCGTCGATGACACACGAGGAGGCCGCGCTCCGGATCGCGCGGGCCGGCGGCCGCTTCGTCACCACGCCGACGCCCGAGACCGACCTCCTGGTCGTCGGCGAGGGCGGGCCGCCGCTCGGCGACGACGGCGCGATCACCCAGAAGCTCGCCCGCGCGCGCGCCCTCCTCGAGGACGGCTCCCGGCTGCTCGTCGTCGGCGAGGACGACTTCCTCGCCCGCCTCGGCCTGCAGGAGAAGCGGGCCGACCTCCACCGCCTCTACACGACCGCGCAGCTCGCCCGCATCCTCGGCGTCCCGACCGGCGACATCCGGAGCTGGGTCCGCCACGGGCTGATCCACCCCGCCCGGACGGTGAACCGGCTCTGCTGGTTCGACTTCCAGCAGGTCGCGGCCGCGCGCCGCCTGCAGGACCTGAAGCGGGCCGGCGTCTCCGCCGCCCGGATCCGCCGCAGCCTCGAGCAGGTCGAGCAGTGGCTCCCCGACGCCCCGCGCATCCTCGCCCAGCTCGAGCGGCTCGAGCGGAAGGAGAAGCTCGTCGTCCGGCTCGAGGACGGCCGCCTCGCCGAGGCGAACGGGCAGCTCTTCCTCCCGTTCGACGCGTTCGGGCCGGGGGACGACCGGACCCCGACGATCCCGCTCCCGCGCGACGGGGAGGGGGACTGGTTCGAGGTCGGCGCCCGGGCGGAGGAGGAGGGGCACCTCGAGAACGCCGCGTACGCCTACCGGCGCGCGCTGGCGGAGGGGCCGCGGCGCGCCGAGGTCTGCTTCAACCTCGGGAACGTCCTGTACGCGCTCGAGCGGACCGAAGAGGCGGCGCAGCGGTTCCGCGAGGCGACCGAGCTGGAGCCGGACTACGTCGAGGCGTGGAACAACCTCGGCAACGCGCTCTCCTCGCTGAACCTCCTCGGCGACGCGGTCACCGCGTACCAGCGCGCGCTCGGGTTCGCGCCGGACTACGCCGACGCCCACTTCAACCTCGCCGAGACGTTCGCCACGCTCGGCCACGTCGACCGGGCGCGGACGCACTGGCTCCGGTACCTCGAGCACGACCCGAACAGCTCGTGGGCGACCGAGGTGAAGGAGCGGCTCTCCCGCCTCGAACCGAGCGACGCGGACTGACGGCGCGGGGCGTCACCCCCGCACCCACTCCGCCAGCGCCTCGATCGCCGGGAGGAGCTCCTGCCGGTCGGTCAGAGCGGCGCGGAACCCGTCCCCCCGCTCGTGGAGGCGGCGGGCGGCGGTCCGGATCGTGAAGTCGGTCGGGTGGAGCGCCCCCTCCAGCTCGTCCCACTCGAGCGGCGTCGAGACGCACGCCCCGCGCACCGGCCGCGGCACCCACGGCGGGACGACGGTCTGGCTCTTCCGGTTCTGCCCGTAGTCGAGGTAGACCTTCCCGCCGCGCCGCGCGGGGGTCCGCTCGACGGTCGAGATCTCCGGGAGCTCGCGCGCGATCACGCGGGCCACGCCCTCGCAGAACATCCGCGACTGCTCGTACGTGTACCCCGCGACGAGCGGGACGTAGACGTGCATCCCCGTCGCGCCCGACGTCTTGAGGAGCGGTCGCAGCCCGATCCCCCGCAGCACGCGGCCGGCCCGCCGGGCGATCTTCACGACGTCCTCGAACGGCGACTCCTTCGCGTCGAGGTCGAGCACGACCCAGTCCGGCCGGTCGAGCGAGCCGCGGCGCGACAGCCACGGGTGCAGGTCGATCGAGCCGAGGTTCACCAGGTAGAGGAGGGCGTCGCGGTCGTTCACGATCATGTGCGGCACGACCTCCCCCTTCGAGTCGCTCGCGACGTCGACCGTCTCGATCCAGTCCGGGAGCTGCTCGTTCGCGCGGCGCTGGTAGAACGACTTCCCCTCGATCCCGTCCGGGTACCGGAGCATGTGGATCGGGCGGTCCCTCAGGTGCGGGAGGAGGACGTCGGCGACGGTCTCGTACCACTCCACGAGGTCCCCCTTCGTGTACCCCTCCGCCGGCCAGTAGACCTTCTCGAGGTTCGTCGGGCGGACCCGGCGTCGCGCGGCCGTCCCGCGCGACGTCGCCGGCGCCCGATCGTCGTCCACGTCGATCGACCGCCAGTCGGACGACGGACCGGCGGCGTACCGCGACGCGGCGCGCTTCGCGACCATCCCCGGCAGCCCGGCGGCGACGACGGCCGACGCCAGCTCGTCCCCCCGCCCCGCGACGTGGTCGACGAACAGCACGTGCGGGTCGGCGGCGACGATCGCGCGGAGGGCCGCCTTCCGGTCGAGCAGCGGCAGCCGGCGCAGGTCGAACCCGTCGAAGTGGAGGACGTCGAACAGGTAGAGCTGGCGCGGCGCGGCCGGGGCGTGCTCGAGCGCGGCGCGGCTCGGCCGGCCGTCGTCGCCGAGCGCGACGAGCACGCCGTCGACGAGCGCGTCCTCGGCCCGGAGCTTCCGGAGCCCGTCGACGATCCCGGGCGGCGTCCTCCGGAGCCCACGCAGCCGGACGGCGTCCCCGCGCTTCTCCGCCAGCACCCGCCGCCCCTCGAACCGCATCTCGAACAGCCAGTCGAGGTCCGTGAACGGCGCCGCGTCTCCGCCCGTCCTCATCGTCCGGGCCCGCGCGGGGAGGGACGCCGCCGGCGCCGCGGAGAGGTCGACCCCGAGGACCGAGTCGCGCGCCGGCCCCGCGTACCGGTCCTTCGACTTGAACAGGAGCCAGTGCCGCGGCCCGCCCTGCGTCTTCACGAGGTGCCACTCGCCGCGCAGCCGCCGCCCCGACAGGACGACCTTCACCTCGCCGGCCGCGATCGCCGACGGCATGTCGTCCGCCTTCACGACGTGGTACGTCCCGCGGTCCCAGATCGTCATCGTCCCCGCGCCGTACTCCCCCTTCGGGATCGACCCGGAGAACGTCTCGTACTCGAGCGGGTGGTCCTCGGTCCGGACGGCGAGACGCTTCTCCCGCGGGTCGTACGAGAACCCCTTCGGCACCGCCCACGAGCAGAGGACGCCGTCGACCTCGAGCCGGAGGTCGTAGTGGAGGCTCGTCGCCTCGTGCCGGTGGACCACGAAGACCGGCGCGTCCCGGCCCGCCGCGGCGCCGGGCCGGGGCTCGGGCGTGCGGCCGAAGTCGCGCTTCCGGCGATACTCGTCGAGCGGGTCGTCCGGCATGACGGCGGATGGTACCGCGATCCCGGGGGCGCGGCGGGTTCGGACGGAGGAGCCGGAGTCCCGGGCCCGGTGCGTCCTCCGCGGCGCCGGCGGGGACTCCTCTCCTATCATGACCGAGAGGAGGTCCCGCGTGACCGATTCCGCCTTCCAGGCCGAACTCCTGCTCGAGCACTCCGAGTTCGTGCGCCGCCTCGCGCGCGGCCTCGTCCGCGACCCGGACCGCGCCGACGACGTGGTCCAGGAGACCTGGCTCGCGGCGCTGAGGAACCCGCCGCGAGCGCGCGAGTCGGCCGCGGCGTGGTTCCGCTCGGCGGCGCGGAACGTCGCCTCGAAGCTCGACCGCGGCGAGCGCCGGCGCGTCCGCCGCGAGACGGCCGTCGCCACGACCGAGCCGGTCGCGCCGGACGCCGGCGAGCTGGTCCACCGCCTCACCCTCCAGCGGGCCGCCGTCGACGCGGTCCTCGCCCTCTCCGAACCGACGCGGACCACGATCGTCCTCCGCTACTTCGAGGACCTCTCGCCGACCGAGATCGCCGACCGGCTCGGCGTCCCGCGGAACACCGTCCGCGCACGCCTCCGCCGGGGGCTCGAGCGCCTGCGGGCCGACCTCGACGCGCGCCACGACGGCGACCGCTCCCGGTGGCTCGCCGCGATGCTGCCGCTCGCCGGGATCGAACCGGCGACCCTCGCCGCCGGCGCCGCCGCCGGCACGATCGGAACCCTCGGAGCCTGGACCATGGCCGCGAAGTCGCTCTCCTCCGTCGCCGCCGCGACCGCCTTCTCCTGGGTCGCCTGGACCCTCGTCGCGCCGCCCGCCGACGGGCCGGAGCCGAAG
>JBICIB010000272.1:0-4060 GCA_043101415.1 Planctomycetota bacterium JB042
GTCCGCCGGGCGCTCAGCGAGTTCCTCCGGGCCGAGGGGTATCGCATCCTGGAGGCCGACTCCGGCCCCGCCGCGCTCGAGATCCTGCATCGCGAGCCGATGTCGGTCTCCTTCTCCATCATGGACGTCGACATGCCGGGCATGACCGGGATCGAGGTGCTGAGGATCGTCCGACAGCAGGTCGGCGCGCTCCCCTGCATCTTCATCTCCGGCGACGATTCCCGGCGCCGCCAGGCGGAAGCGATGGAGGTCGGGGCGTTCTCGCTCCTCCGCAAGCCGGTCGCCCTCGACCTGCTCCGCTTCTCGAGGCAGCGGCTCCCCGCACGACACTACGGGAAGTCCCCGTAGGCGGCCCGGGCCGCCTCGGGACCACGAATCGAAGGCCAGCGCACCGGCGGAGGGCGACCCGCTCGTTCCTCGTCGGTGTCCGCGGAAGGAAAGAAGAGAGAGAGAGGACATGGCGACCAAGACCAAGAGCAAGAGCAAGACGACGACCAAGGTGAAGCCCCTGAACGAGCACGTCCTCGTGCGCCCGGCCGAGGCCGAGGAGAAGACGCGCGGCGGCATCATCCTGCCGGACACGGCGAAGGAGAAGCCGGCCCAGGGGACCGTCGTGGCGCTCGGCGAGGGGAAGCTCCTCGACGACGGCTCGCGCGCCGCGTTCCAGGTGAAGGTCGGCGACGTGGTCATCTACTCGAAGTACGCCGGCCACGAGCTGACGATCGACGGCGAGGAGTTCAAGGTCATCCAGGAGTCCGACGTCTACGCGATCATCGACTGATCGCCGGCGCGTATCCGTACACACGAATCGAATCCGAGAGAGAAGAGAGGATCCATGACCGCCAAGAAGATCGCCTATGACCAGGAGGCGCGCGAGCTGATCCGCAGCGGGATCAAGAAGCTCGCTCGCGCCGTCAAGGTCACCCTCGGCCCGCGCGGCCGGAACGTCATCATCCAGAAGTCGTTCGGCTCCCCCACCGTGACCAAGGACGGCGTCACGGTCGCCAAGGAGGTCGAGCTCGAGGACACCTACGAGAACATGGGCGCGCAGATCGTGAAGGAGGTCGCCTCGAAGACCTCCGACGTCGCCGGCGACGGCACCACGACCGCGACCGTGCTCGCCGAGGCGATCTTCGAGGAGGGGCTCCGGAACGTCACCGCCGGCGCCAACCCGGTCGACCTGAAGCGCGGCATCGAGAAGGCGACCGCGGCGATCACCGAGGAGCTGCACAAGATGTCGACCCCCGTGAAGGGGAAGAAGGACATCGCGCAGGTCGCGACGATCGCGTCGAACGGCGACACCGAGATCGGCGAGCGGATCGCCGACGCCATGGAGCAGGTCGGCAAGGACGGCGTGATCACGGTCGAGGAGGGGCGCTCCCTCGAGACCGAGATCGAGTGGGTCGAGGGGATGCAGTTCGACAAGGGCTACCTGTCGCCGCACTTCGTCACCGACCTGCAGAAGATGGAGGCGACGCTCGAGGATCCGTACATCCTGATCCACGAGAAGAAGATCGCCAACATCAAGGATCTCGTCCCGCTGCTCGAGCAGGTCGCCCAGGCCGGCAAGCCGCTGCTGATCGTGGCGGAGGACGTCGAGGGCGAGGCGCTCGCGACGCTGGTCGTGAACAAGCTGCGCGGCATCTTCCACTGCGCCGCGGTCAAGGCGCCGGGCTTCGGCGATCGCCGCAAGGCGATGCTCGAGGACATCGCGATCCTGACCGGCGGCCGCGCCGTGTTCGAGGACCTCGGGATCAAGCTCGAGTCGCTCACGCTGAACGACCTCGGCCGGGCGAAGAAGGTCGTCATCACGAAGGACGACACGACCGTCATCGAGGGCGCGGGCAAGAAGGCCGACATCCAGGGCCGCATCGGCGCCATCAAGGCCGAGATCGACCGGACCTCGTCGGACTACGACCGCGAGAAGCTCCAGGAGCGGCTCGCCAAGCTCTCCGGCGGCGTCGCCCAGGTGAACGTCGGCGCGGCGACCGAGTCCGAGATGAAGGAGAAGAAGGCGCGCGTCGAGGACGCGCTCCACGCGACGCGGGCGGCGGTCGAGGAGGGGATCCTCCCGGGCGGCGGCGTGGCGCTCCTGCGCGCCGTCAAGGCGCTCGACAAGGTGAAGACGACCGGCGACGAGGAGGTCGGCCTCGGCATCGTCCGCCGGGCGATCGAGCTCCCGCTCAAGACGATCGCGCAGAACGCGGGCGTCGACGGGTCGATCATCGTCGAGAAGGTGAAGAACGCCAAGGCGACCGAGGGGTTCAACGCCGCGACGCTCGAGATGTGCGACATGGTCAAGGCGGGCATCATCGACCCGACCAAGGTCACGCGCACGGCGCTCCAGAACGCCGCCTCGATCGCGACGCTCCTCCTGACCACGGACGCGCTCGTGTCCGAGATCCCGGAGGAGAAGGAGAAGGCCGGCGCCCCGCCGATGGGCGGGGGCTACTGAGCCGCGCTCCGCGCTCCGTGAGGTGAAGGAGGGGCGTCCCGCCGCGGCGGGGCGCCCCTCCTCCCGTCTCGCCGGCGCGGCCCGACGTCACGGGAGCGTGAACGCGAGCGTGTTCGACATCGTGAACCCGGGGAGGGAGACCTCGTCCTTCACCGCGGCCTGCATCGCGAACGACAGCCCCTGCGCCGACGGGGGGACCGCGAACATCAGGACGGCGGCGCCGGTCCCCGGGCCGTTCCCGCCGAGCGGCACCGGCAGCACCTGGGTCGCGTCGACGCCCAGCGAACAGAGGCTCCAGCCGATCGGCATCGACGGCGCCGCGTCTCCGATCAGCACCAGGGCCGGCGCGCCGCCCGGTCCGCCCTCGAGCCGGATCCCGAGCTGCGTCGACGGGTCGTGACACGCGGGGATCGAGAGGGACGGCGCGTGCCCGCCGAGCCCCGGACAACCGACGCCGAGGGACGTCCACCAGCCGACCGGCTCTCCGAACTGGACCGTCGCCGGCGGGAGCAGACCGGCCGAGACCGCGTCGAGGCGTCCGTCGCCGTCGACGTCCCCGATGGCGACCGAACCGACGTCGAACGGGCCGCGGAGATCGGTCGGCGCGAGCGAGCCGAGCCCGGTCCCCCGCCGCACCGCGATCCCGCCGCTCCCCTTCCCGACCACGAGATCCTCCAGCGCGTCGCCGTCGATGTCGACCACGTCGACCTCGGTGATCTCCCCCGCCGCGTCGACCTCGATCGGAAACGGGACCCCGAACGCGCCCCCGCCCGTGCCCGGGAGGACGACGACGCCGGAACCGCCGACGACGCCGGCCACCAGGTCGAGCGTTCCGTTCGAGTCGAGGTCGCCGGCGGCGATCTCCCCCAGCGGGGCGGACCAGGACGCCAACGTCTCTCCGTGCGCCGCCGGCCCCCCCCGCGCCGAACACCACCCCGAACGCGCACGGCCCGTCCCCCGTGTACGCGACGTCGAGCGTGCCGTCCCCGTTCAGGTCCGCGATCGCGAGCCCGCCCGCTCCGGTCGTCCCGGGCACGACCACCGGGACCAGGAAGCCGCTCTTGCCGTCGCCGCGGCCGATCGCGATGCCCGCCGACCCCGCGGTGACGACGTCGAGGTCGCCGTCGTGGTCGATGTCCCGGAGCGCCGAATCGATCGCGCCGTACTGGTAGTCGACCTGCTGGGGCGACCCCAGGACGCCGGTCCCCGCCCCGCGGAAGAGCGTGCACCGGTACTTCGACGAGACGACCGCGTCGAGGTCGCCGTCGCCGTCGACGTCCCCGAACGCCCCCTCGACGGTCGGGTCGAACGGCGAGGGGATCATCTCGTACGGGCCGAACTGGCGGCCGCCGAGGTTCTTCGCCAGGTAGACGCCGTACTCCGAGCACGCGACGAGCTCGAGGTCGCCGTCGTCGTCGAGGTCGACGCCGCCGACGTCACGGATCGACTCGGAGTTCGTCATCCGGACGACGCGCTCCCCGCGCCACGCTCCGGGCGCCACCGCGGTGAACGAGCGGACCAGAGGGGTCCCGCTCGTCGCCGTCAGGAGCCGCGCCTCCGCCCCGGGTCCCGGGCCGGCGGGCTCCGCCTCTTCGCCGCCGGCCC
>JBICIB010000273.1:0-3372 GCA_043101415.1 Planctomycetota bacterium JB042
GGCGCCGGAATCCCGTCGGCCCCCCGAGCGCCCACCCGACGGCGGTGAACGAAGGCGAGTTCGACGAGGACCTCCTCCGCGAGGTCGAGCGCCGCGGCCAACCGATCGAGCGCCTCGGGCCGACCGACCGAGGGCTCCGGACGAGCATCTGGCTCGGGATCGCGCTGGACGAGGAGGGGAGACGGCGCGCCGGGATGTCGATCCCGGGGTGGATCGAGGCGGCGGACGAGTGGTTCTAGGGGAAGGAAGGAGAGGAACGAGAGGGCGCTGGAGCGGATGTCCGCCCGGCGCGCCGCGGTTCACTCCGACTCGCAGCCCACGTACGTGACGTAGCCGCCCCGGACTCGCAGCTCGACCCACGTGTCCGTCGTACCCGGTCGGTAGTACGCGAGCGACATCCCGTTCTCCTGCGGCCAGACTTCGTCCGGCACGCCGAACCTCGCCACCGCCTCGTCGACCCGCGCCAGGAGGAGGGTCCGCTGCGCCGCGGCCGCGTCCTGCCGGAACAGCCCGGCCAAGTGCGTCAGCGCTTCCATGTCCGGCGTCGGCTTCGCGGCGCGGAGCTCCGACAGCGCGACGACGCCGTTCGCGCGGAGCATCTCCCGGGTCTGCGCCCCCTCCTCCTTCACCTTGTCGTACAGCTCGCGCAGCGCCTGGTCGACGGCCGGGTCCTTCGCGCGCATCTCGCCGCCTCCGCCGCCCTGCGCCTGTTCGAGAAGTCCCTCGACGAGTCGCGCCGGGGCCCTCAGGAGTGGTTCGGGGACCTGCGCGAGGCCGCCGCCCCCCTCCGCCTGCTTCGCGATCCGCTCGAGCAGGCCGCGGATGCCGGCGAGCTCCTTCGTCAACGCGCTCTCCGCCGCCGCCGCCTGCTCGGCGGTCGAGGAGAACCGCTCGACGACCATCCCGACCGCGAACGCGGCCGCCACGATCAGTCCGACCCACGCCACGCGCGCGCTCATGCTTCCTCCTGCTCTTCCGACTCCTCGACGCCGTCGAGGTGGGCGCCGCAGCGCCGACAGTGGACCGCGTCCGGGTGGTGCCCCTCGAGCAGGCACGCCGGACAGCTCCTCGTGTTCGGGTGGACCGCGGCCTGGGCGAGCTCGACCGACACGATCCCCGTCGGCACCGCGATGATCCCGTATCCCATGATCATCAGGCTCGCGGCGAGGAACCGGCCGAGGACGGTCTGCGGCGCGATGTCGCCGTAGCCGACCGTGGTCATCGTGACGATCGCCCAGTACATCGAGGTCGGGATGCTCGTGAACCCGTTCTCCCGCCCCTCGATCAGGTACATCAGGCTCCCGGCGACCAGGACCACGATCAACACCACGCCGAGGAAGAGGAGGATCTTGCGGAGGCTCCTCCGCATCGCCTGGACCAGCGTCCGCCCCTCCCCCAGGAATCGGATCAGCTTGAAGATCCGGAAGACGCGGAGGAGGCGGAACGCCCGCACGACGACGAACGTCTGCGTCCCGGCGAAGACGAGGCTCAGGTAGGTCGGCAGGATCGCCAGGAGGTCGACGACGCCGAAGAACGACGTCGCGTACCGGAGCGGCCGGGTCACGGCCACGAGCCGCAGCAGGTACTCGATCGTGAACAGGACGGTGAAGCCCCACTCGACCGCGTACAGGAGCGGGCCGTGGCGCTCCGCCACCGACTCGACCGAGTCGAGCATCACCGCGACGACGCTGGCGACGATCGACACCAGGAGCGCGACGTCGAACAGCCAGCCGACGGGGGTCTCCGCCTCGAAGATGACGTCGTGGAGCCGGTCGCGCCACGCGCTCCGGGCGGACGTTTCTCCCCCCGGCATCGACTACTGGACCGCGACGACGATCTCGTTCGAGTTCGAGAAGCCGTGCGCGACCGACGCGTCGACGACGAACGCCTGCATCGAGAACGTCACGCCCCCCATGTCGTTCGGCAGCACGCCGGCGAGGAAGATCGAGCCGTTCCCCGCGCCCGCCCCGCCGAGCGGCACCGTGAAGTTGATCGGCAGGAGCGGCGCGATGTTCAACGTGCAGCCGCCGACCATCGGGATCGCGGACTGGCCGAGCCCGAAGAAGAACGTCGCCGGCGCCCCGCCGAGCCCCTGCTGGAGCTGGAGGCCGAGCTGCGTCCCGGCGGCCGGCGCGTACGAGGTCGCCGTCAGCTCCGGCACGAACCCGCCGGCGCCGGGGCACCCGTCCCCGAACGGCAGGATCAGCCACCCGATCGCGGTCTCGAGGAACTTCCGGTTGTCGAGGCTCGTGATGTCGTAGTCCGCGCCGAACCCCGCGTCGGTGAAGCAGCTCCCGTCGCCGATCGCCACCACCCGGCCGCCGCCGGACTCGGACGCCGCGATGATGTCGTTCGTCCCGTTCTGCAGGTCGATCGCTCCCGCGCCGACGGTGAGGTAGCGGTGGAAGTCGAGGCCGATCGCGTTCACGCCGTCGGTCGTCGGGTGCGCGAAGAAGCCGCCGAACTGGGCGCCGCTCCCGTTGACCGCCCCCGAGCCGACGGTGATCCCGTACGGCAGCAGGATCTGGTTCATGACGCCGATGCTCGACGTCGTCGACCAGCCGGCGTCCGCGACCACGAGGAGCGATCGGCCGGACGCGACGTACGCCTGGATGTCCGCGATCTCGGTCGCGTCGTACGCCACGGTCGGGGTCGTCGGGTGGAACAGGACCAGCAGGTCGAGCCCGCTCAGGTTCGGCGCCGTGAACGCCGTGAGGTTCGTCAGCGAGTGGCCGGCGCCGGTGAAGACCGACCGGAACGTGGCGTATCGGGCGTCGGTCGCCGGGTTCCAGCCCGTCTCCGCGGAGAGGCTGCGGGCGTCCAGACCGACCGTGCCTGCGCCCGCGGACGAGACGAGGACGGTCAGGGCGAGCGCGGTTCGAACGAGTTGCATGATCTCTCCTTCTCGGATCCGGGGAGGCCGACCGGGAGGAGATGCTACCACGCCGCCGCTCCCGGCCCGCCGGCGGGCGGCTCGACGCGGAGCGGTCACTGGACCGCGACGACGATCTCGTTCGAGTTCGAGAAGCCGTGCGCGACCGACCCGTCGACGACGAACGCCTGCATCGAGAACGTCACGCCCCCCATGTCGCCCGGCAGCACGCCGGCGAGGAAGATCGAGCCGTTCCCCGCGCCCGCCCCGCCGAGCGGCACCGTGATGTCGACCGGCAGCAGCGGCGCGATGTTCAACGTGCAGCCGCCGACCATCGGGATCTCCGCCTGGCCGAGCCCGAAGACGAACGTCGCCGGCGCGCCGCCGAGCCCCTGCTGGAGCTGCAGGCCGAGCTGCGTCCCCGCGGGCGGCGCGTACGACGTCGCCGTCAGCTCCGGCACGAACCCGCCCGCGCCGGGGCACCCGTCGCCGAACGGGAG
>JBICIB010000274.1:0-3334 GCA_043101415.1 Planctomycetota bacterium JB042
CCCGGGACCCGCAGCATGTCGGCGACCCACACCGGGATGGCGAGGACCTTCACGCCGGTGTCGAGCACCTCCCAGACGTGGATGTCCGCGAACGCGCCGAGGACGATCAGGTGGCCGGACGCACCGACGCTGAGCCACTCCTTCGACTTCTCGCCGCGCTGCTGGTAGGTGAACCCCTCCCACGACTGCTGGTGGTACTCCTCGAGGGTCGAGGTCCCCTTCATGTTGCCGCGCTCGCCCTGGCGCCAGTACCAGACCGGACCCGGGAAGAAGAAGACGCCGCCCTCGACGTTCTTCTTCTGCCAGGCGCCGATCGCGCGGGGGAGGATCCCGGCCTTGTACCCGCCGAAGTACCCGACCCCGGCCTCCCAGAGCTTCGTGGCGTGGACGTTCGCCTGGATGCCGTTCCCCGCGGAGACGCCGAGCGAGATCATGTCGGTGACGTCGAGGAGGAAGTCGGTCCAGAAGATCTTCGCCTTCTCGCCGAGCGAGTACTCCTCGCGGGCCTCCTTGATCGTGGAGGAGTATCCGTTGTCGAGCGTGGTGTCGACGTCGGACACCTGGCAGCCGGCGAAGGCCAGCGCCGCCGAGATCGCGATGACTGCGTTCTTCATGCAGAGAACCCCTGAGTCGGTGTGGTGACGCCCCGGCATCCGATTCCACGCACGCACGAGGGAGCCGTCGGATCGGGAGGGAGCCTACGGACCCGCAGCCCATGGGTCCACAAGGAGTTGCAGCCCGTCGAAGGAAGTCGTGACGCTCTCGCGGAGAGGGGGGACGACTCCTTCCCGGCCGGGCCGCCGCCGACTCCTCGCCTGTCCCGGAGGTCGAGGAAACCCTTTCATCATTCGATCATGATGCTATGTTGTAAGCATCATGGCGCACGCGGAAGCGACACTCCCGAGCATGCTGAAGCTCCTGGCGGATCCGACCCGTCTCCGGATGCTGGCCCTGCTCGCACTGGAAGAGCTCTCCGTCGGCGAGCTGTCGCGCGCCCTCGACATGGCTCAAAGCCGTGTCAGCAACCATCTTAGAATCCTTCGCGAGGCGGACCTGCTGCGCGAGCGGCACGTCGGCCCGAGCACCCACCTCCGGCTCGCCACCCCGGGGAACGGCCAGGCGCCCCTCGGGCGGCTCTGGACCGCCCTCCAGCCCGAGCTCGACGCGCTCCCCGAGCACGCCGCCGACCGCGCCCGCCTCGACGGCCTGCTCGCCGAGCGTCGCGCGCGGGACGGCGACTTCTTCGACCGCGTCGCCGGCGAGTGGGACAAGATCGCCGGCGCGTTCTCGACCGGCCGCGCGCGGCTCCGCGCCGGCGTCACCCTGCTCCCCGACGAGACCGTCGTCGCCGACCTCGGCTGCGGCACCGGCTACATGGCGGAGGCGCTCCTCGGCGCGTGCTCCAAGCTGATCTGCGTCGACCGCTCGGAGGGGATGCTCGAGGAGGCGACGAAGCGGCTCGCCGGCCGCGGCGCGACCGAGGTCGAGGTTCGCCCCGGCGACCTCGACGCGCTGCCGATCGCGGACGGCGAGGTCGACGGCGTCGTCGCCGGCATGGTCCTCCACCACCTCGAGGAGCCGTTCGGCGCGGTCCACGAGATGCTGCGCGTGCTCCGTCCCGGCGGGGCGGCCGCGGTGCTCGAGCTGGCGCCCCACAAGGAGGCGTGGATGCACGCCGAACTCGGCGACCGCCACCTCGGCCTCGAGCCGCAGGACGTCCTCGCCGCGTTCCGGCGGGCCGGCTTCGAGTCGATCGCCCTCGAATCGGTCGACGACCGGTACCAGCCGCCGCCCGCGAGCGGGGACCCGGTCTCCCTCGCCCTCTACCTCGTGCGCGGACGGAAGCCGCGCGCGTGAACCCGTTCACCACATCGAATCGAAACCGACCGAGAACCGAAAGCGAACGAATCGGAGAACCGAACATGAGCGACACCGCCACCAAGACGAAGCTCGACTTCAAGGTGAAGGACCTCTCCCTCGCGGAGTGGGGCCGGAAGGAGATCGAACTCGCCGAGGTCGAGATGCCCGGCCTGATGGCCGTGCGCAAGGAGTACGAGGGACAGTTCCCGCTGAAGGGGGCCCGGATCATGGGCTCCCTCCACATGACGATCCAGACCGCCGTGCTGATCGAGACGCTCGTCGACCTCGGCGCGGAGCTCCGCTGGGTCTCCTGCAACATCTTCTCGACCCAGGACCACGCCGCGGCGGCGGTCGTCGTCGGCAAGGACGGCACCGCGGACGCGCCGAAGGGCGTCCCGGTCTTCGCCTGGAAGGGGGAGACGCTCGAGGAGTACTGGTGGTGCACCGAGCAGGCGGTCGACTTCGGCGACGGCAAGGGGCCGAACATGATCCTCGACGACGGCGGCGACGCGACGCTGCTCGTCCACAAGGGGGCCGAGTTCGAGAAGACGGGGATCGTCCCCGACCCGACCGAGGCCGACGGGGAGGACTTCACGGAGCTCCTGAAGCTCCTGAAGCGGACCATCACGCCCGGCTCGACGAAGTGGACCGACATCGCCAAGGCGATCCAGGGCGTCACGGAGGAGACCACGACCGGTGTCCACCGCCTGTATCAGATGCAGGAGGCGGAGAAGCTCCTCTTCCCGGCGATCAACGTCAACGACTCGGTGACGAAGAGCAAGTTCGACAACCTGTACGGCTGCCGCCACTCGCTGGTCGACGGCATCATGCGCGCCACCGACGTCATGCTGTCGGGGAAGGTCGCGGTCGTCTGCGGCTACGGCGACGTCGGCAAGGGATGCGCGCAGGCGCTCCGGGCGCAGGGCGCGCGGGTCGTCGTGACCGAGATCGACCCGATCTGCGCCCTGCAGGCGCTGATGGAGGGGTATCGCGTCGCGACCGTCGAGGACGTCGTCGGCGAGGCGGACATCTTCATCACGACGACCGGCAACAAGGACATCATCACCGCCGCGCACATGGCGAAGATGAAGCACAACGCCATCGTCGGCAACATCGGCCACTTCGACAACGAGATCGACATCGCCGGCCTCCGGAAGATCCCGGGGATCGTGACCGAGAACGTCAAGCCGCAGGTCGACCTGTGGAAGTTCCCCGACGGGCACGCGATCATCATGCTCGCCGAGGGGCGCCTCCTGAACCTCGGCTGCGCGACCGGCCACCCGAGCTTCGTGATGAGCAACAGCTTCACGAACCAGGTGATGGCGCAGATCGAGCTGTTCACCCACACCGACGACTACGAGAAGCAGGTCTACACCCTGCCGAAGCAGCTCGACGAGAAGGTGGCGCGGCTGCACCTCGACACGCTCGGCGCGAAGCTGACCGCGCTGTCGAAGGAGCAGGCGGACTACATCGG
>JBICIB010000275.1:0-3117 GCA_043101415.1 Planctomycetota bacterium JB042
CGCGCGCGGCATGGCGAGCTGCCACGCCCGCCGCGAGGCCGATAGGGTGCGGCTGCTCGCCGCCGGCGCCGGGGGCGACGTCGCCGCGCGCGCGGCGGCCCTCGCCCATCGGCTGCTCGAGGAGGAACGCGAGAAGGCGGTCGACGCGGCGAAGGCGGACCAGGTGAAGCGGATCGCCCAGCTCGAGCGCCGGATCGGGAAGCTCCGGTCGTCGCTCTCCGACTCCGAGGCGCTGGTCCGCCGTCTGAAGGAGGCGAAGGACCTCCCCGAGGGGGTCGAGTCGATGTACCGCGAGGTCCAGGGCCTCGATCCGAACGAGTCGAACGCGGCCGAGAAGCGCGGCCTGCTCGAGGAAATCTTCAAGTTGAACGTCGAATTGCGCGATGTGATTCAAGGTGCGACGGCCGGCCCCGATGAGAGTTCAGGGGGCCCGGCGTCCGCGGAAGCCGCCGGAGGGAGTGCGAGATGACGGTCGAGACCAGCAAGGATCCCGAGTCGAGCGCGTCCGGGGAGACCGAGAAGGAGCACGGCGTCCTCTACGTCGGGATGGACCTCGGGACGTCCCGTACGTCGGTCGCCTGCTCGAACGGCGTCCGCGAGACGGTCGCGAGCGTCATCGGCTACCCGAAGGACGTCGTCGCCCGGAAGCACCTGAAGAAGGACGTCCTGTACGGCAAGGAGGCGTTCCAGAACCGCCTCTCCGTCGACTTCTACCGCCCGCTCGCCCACGGCGTCATCAAGGGCTCCGACTCGCCGGAGTCGACCGGGAGCGACGAGGGACAGATGAACCAGAAGGCGGCCGCCGACCTGGTCCAGCACGCGATCCGGCTGGCGACCCCGCGCCCCGACGAGCTCCTGTACGGCGTCATCGGCTGCCCCGCGCAGGCGTCGATCCACAACCGCAAGGCGATCATCGAGGCGGCGCGCGAGGTGCTCGACTCGGTGATGATCTGTTCCGAGCCGTTCGCCGTGGCGTACGGCCTCGACCGCCTCGCCGACGTCCTGGTGATCGACATCGGCGCCGGCACGACCGACCTCTGCCGGATGCACGGGACGATGCCGGCGGAGGAGGACCAGATCACGACGACGTACGCCGGCGACCACATCGACCAGACCCTGCTCGAACGGATCGGGAAGCGCCTCCCCGACGGCCAGGTGAACCACAACATGGTCGCGCAGTGGAAGGAGCGCTGGGGGACGGTCCGCGAGACGGTCCAGCCGATCGTCGTGAAGATCCCGGTGAAGGGGAAGCCGACCGAGGTCGACATCACCGAGGACATGCGGGCCGCCTGCCGCACGATCATCGGCCCGATCGTCGACGGGCTGGCGGAGCTGATCGGCTCGTTCGATCCCGAGTTCCAGGACCGGCTGAAGGGGAACGTCCTCCTCGGGGGGGGCGGCAGCCAGATCGCCGGCCTCGGCGACGCGATCGAGCAGGAGATGGCGAACCGGCTCGGGGGCGGCTCGGTCACCACGGTCGAGGAGCCGATCTACGCCGGCGCGAACGGAGCTTTGAAGATCGCGCACGACATGCCGGAGGAGTACTGGGAGCGGCTCAAGTGACCCCCTAACCGACGTGTCAGCAGCAGCTAACGGAGCGGCGGCGCCCCCGGACGGGACGCCGCCGCTCCTATTCTTACAAACCTCTTCTCACCAGGGACTTGCGAGGCACCACATCGCTCGGCCCGGGGCTTGGCACGCCCCATGCTCTTCCTCCGGCGGCACTCGCACTCTCCGTTGGCAGGAGGACAGACCATGACGTACGACATCCCCAGCGACGTGATCGTCCGGGCGCAGAAGGGCGACACCGAGGCGCATCGCGCGATCGTGGAGACCTTCCGACGACCGGTGAGGGTCACCGTCGCCCAGTTCCTGCGCGGCCGGTACGCGAGCGAGATCGAGGACGCCGTCCAGGACGTCTTCCTGAAGGTCTTCTCGCACATCCGCGACTTCGACTTCTCGCGGCGGGTGAAGTTCTCGACCTGGATCTACACGTTCGTCCGGAACCACTGCTTCGACAAGCTGAAGAAGAAGCGCCTGCCGGTCTTCTCGATGAACGCCTCGAGCCGCGACGACGAGGACGGCTCGACCGACTGGATCGCCGGCGACGCGCCGACGCCCGACGGGGAGGCGTCCCGCCGGGAGTTCCGGTTCGCCCTTCGGGCCGCCCTCGAGTCGCTCCCTCGCGAGCTGAGCCGGGTCTTCCGGATGCGCGAGTTCGACGGGCTCGAGTTCCACGCGATCGCGGCGAAGCTCCGCCAGCCGCTCGGGACCGTGAAGTCGAAGCACTACCGGGCGCTCGATCGGCTCCGGTTCCTCCTCCGCGGCTTTCGCTCCGCGGACGAACGGGTCGAGGCCGTCGCCCTCTCCGCCTGATCGCCGAACGCGACGCGGGGGCGCCTCCGTCCGGAAGCGCCCCCGCGGCTCGAACCGGGCGATCTCGCCGTCGATCAGCCGTTCCGCTTGCGCGGCTGCTTCTTCGCCTCGGCCTTGCGGCGGACGCCGTCCTTCCCCTTGCTCGCCTTGTTCACCTGCGGTCCGAGCTGGGTGCGGGCGTGCCCGGGCTTGAACGTCCCGATGCGCATCCCCGACGGGTGCGTGTACGGCTTGTCCGTCCGCTTCTGGCCGCGGACCCGCGACCGATCCTGCCGCTGCTGCTTCGCGCCGTTGCCGGCGGCGGCGCCCCGCTTCTGGCCGGACCGCTTCTGCGCGGCCGCCTTCCGCTGGGCCGCCTCGCGGCGCTCCTTCATCTTCTGCTTCTTCTTCGCGGCCTCGATCCGGGCGACGCGCTTGCGGCGCTCGTCCGGCGTCATGTGCTTCTTCTGGGCCTGCGGCGCCGGCGAGGGGACGGCGACCGGCTCGGCCGCGGGGAAGGCGCCGAGGACGAAGGCGAGGGTGAGCGATTCGATCACGTGGGGACCTCCTGGAGGTGAGAGACACGGCCGCGGTTCCGGGCGGCGTTCCGGCTTGCGATCTGTCGGAAAGTTAGCCGGCCGTCTTGAGACCCCGCTGTCACGCGGCTGTAACCCTGGCGGCGCGCGTCGCCGAAACGGTCTCCCCGGGACAGAGGAAGCGGGCCCGCCCCACGGCGCGACGGCCCGGCCCGCGATGCGCAAC
>JBICIB010000276.1:0-2901 GCA_043101415.1 Planctomycetota bacterium JB042
GATCTTCAGCATAAAACCATCCGCGGCATGATGTTGGGCGCACGGCCCGGGAGGGCGGAACAGTGTAACCGCTCGCGGCGGCGGCGTCGACTCGACGGGGGGACGGCCGTCTCCCCTGTCCACGGTCCACGGGTTGGAGTACACTCCCCCCTTCAGGATCCTTCCCAAGAACCCATGGTCTCGGCCCGCGTCCCGCGTTCGTCTCCGGCGCTCCGTCGGCAAGGCGCCGCCGCCCGGGTCCCAGGAGCTTCACCTCATGAATCATCGGCAGTGGGCCGCGTCCGCTCTCGCCGCGTTCCTCCTCACCCCTTCGTCGCTCGCGCAGGACAGCCTCTCCTTGAACGGCTGCCTCCCGGGTGACGGTCTCGATCTCTGGGCGGACAGCACCGGCTTCTTCGGCAGCGAGCAGGTGAACGACTACGTCGTCGACGTGGCGACGCTCACCACGTCCTGGGGCACCGACTTCGCCATCGCCCCGATCGCCAAGACGAGCAAGGGGAACTTCAACTTCTTCAACCACCTGATGGGCGCGCAGGCGATGAGCCGCGACGTCCTCGGCGCGCACTCGTTCGCCGCCGACCAGTACATGGTCTGGTCGGGTCCGGGCTTCGGCGTCCACAACGACCCCGGGACGAACAGCCCCGGCGCGATGATCGACACGTCGAACGCCCGCGGCGCCCAGTTCGCCGCCGCGTTCCGCGAGTTCGGCAACACCGACTTCAACGCGAGCTCGGTCGGCGCCGTGACCACGATCGTGAACGTCGACCCGACCGACACCGGCCGCCTGTTCGTGCGGCGGGTCCAGTCGCTGACGAACGCCTGCGACAACGTCTCCGACCTCGCGACGTTCGGCATGGGCGGCGTCGACGCCGAAGGGACCACGGCGATCCGCGCCGACGGCTTCGGCATCGTCGCCGGCGGCTGCGGCGCGTCGATCCTCACCGGCAACAACATCTACCTCGTCGACGCCGCGAACCGGAACCCGGCGGTGCGGAACGTCTCCGACGACGCCGGCTCGCTGCTCGACGCCGCGGCGACCAACTGGATCGTCCAGCAGTCCGGCACGACGCACACCTGCCCGACGCTGATCCCGTCGTCCGTCACCGGCGGCGCCCCGATCTACATCGGCGCCGACTTCAACAACGGCTACGTCCGCGGGACGACGAACACGAACGTCACGTCCGACCAGACGCACCTCGCGGTCGGGACGGCGGGGACGCGCGGCAACCTCGGCTACACCACCGACAACTTCGCGCTCCTGAACAGCTCCGGCGGCCTCGGCGCGATGATCGCCGACACCGGCGGCAGCACCGACTCGATCAACATCTTCGGCGTGAACACGTCCGGCGCCGTGACCGGCAAGATGCTGCAGACGCTCCCGGCGACGATCACCGACAACGCGACCGGCTTCTCGAACCTCCCGGGCGCGAACGAGATCGACCACTACCACAGCCAGGTCCCGTTCCAGGGCGGCAACGGCAACATCGCGCTCCGCGTCGACGCGCTCGGCAACCTGCTCGCGGCGACCGCGGTCGACCACCCGAACGACTCCGGCGCCCAGCACGACGGCCAGTACCTCGCGGTCTGCCGGGTCGACCCGTTCGGCACCGCGTCCTGGACGATGGCCGGCTACAACAACCCGAACACCGGCAGCGGCAAGCCGATCCTGAACGCCCCGTCCGCGTTCGGCGGCACGCCGATCGGCCAGATGGTCCCGCGCAGCGTCCTCGGCCTCGCCGGACCGTCGGTCTCCGCGCCGATGTTCGACTCGGCCGGCAACGTCTGGTTCCTGTCGTCGATCGAGCTGACCTTCACCTCGACGTTCACGACCGGCCTGCTCCGCGCGGTCTACGACCCGGCGACGTTCTCGTACGAGCTCGAGCTCGTGCTGACCGTCGGCGACATCTTCCCGGGCCTGAACTCGGGCCGGAACTGGATCCTGACGGACCTCCGCCTCGCCGACTCGAACTCGGTCGACTCCGCCACCGCGTGGTCGGGGAACATCGCCGACGACGCGTTCATGGGGTACGACCGCAGCCACTTCGTCCCGGCCGACCCGCGCACCAACGGCGGCCTCGTGCTGCAGGGGCGCGCGCTGTACGACGCCGACAACGACGGCGTGTTCGAGGACGACTGCGTCAACGCCGGCGGCCTCGACGAGGAGTACCGCGTGCTCCTCTACATCGGCTCGAACCGGCCGAGCGGCTACGAGTACCACGGCACCGCGTGCGCCGGGACCGGCGGGTTCACGCCGATCCTGACGCTCGACGGGTATCCGACCGCGGGCGGCACGATCGACGTGTCGATCGAGCAGGCGCTCGGCGGCCAGCCGGCGGCGCTCCTGCTCGGCCTCACGAAGACGACCCCGATCGCGTACGACCCGATCACGCCGTGCTTCCTGAACATCAACGTCCTCCCGGCGCCGGTCATCCAGCTCCCGCCGCTGCCGGGCGCCGGGCCGGGGAACGGCTCGATCTCGTTCAGCGCGCAGATCCCCGCGGTCGGCGTCCCGGTCGGGACGACGGTCCAGATCCAGGCGGTCTGCGGCGATCCGGGCGTCCCGGCCGGGTTCACGTCGACGCGCGGCGTCGGCCTCACCACCCAGCTCTGAGCGTCCGCGAGCGGTCCCGGTGACCGCCGGCGGGGCGGCCCCTCCTTCGGGAGGAGCCGCCCCGCTCCCGTCTCGGGCGCGGTCGATCGCTCGACCTCAGTCGTCCGAGGCGTCGTGCCGGAGGTAGGCGATCCAATACACGGCGGCGACCAGCCCGGCGCCGCCGACGACGTTCCCCGCCGTCACGACGACGAGGTTCCGCACCGCGCCCCCGAAGAACCCGTCCGGCGCCCCGTCGCCCACCATCGCCGCGTACGGCAGGAACCACCAGTTCGAGATCGGAAGAGCAC